>NVRZ01000096.1 GCA_002401055.1 Bacteroidota bacterium | reverse complement strand
AAGTCAAGACAGACAAAAAGTAAAGATACTTTTTCATTAAGTCAGCTGAGAGGTGGTAGAGATATACCCGGCGACTATATTTTATGCATCGAAGAAGATACATTAGGTAGACTTTGGTTTGGAACCTATGGTGGAGGAGTAAGCAGATATGATGGCAAATCATTTCTCAACTTTACCACCGAGGATGGCTTGCCAGACAACGTGGTACTTGGCGTCGTTACGAATATGCAATCCGGAATGGTACTAGGAACAAATTTTGGCTTGGCCGTAATCAACACTTTCAAACCCAACATAGATGGACCTCTTATTCCAGCGCAAAATGGATTTAGTAACGATAAGTTAAGAGGCTACGCCCCAATTATTCAGGTTTATAATCAATTTACTGGCTACCCTGTAAGAGATGTAAATGGCGGAAGCAATAACGGAGCACTTCTCTGCGATAGTAAAGGTGTAATTTGGGTGGGAACAGGTAGTAGCAAGACGGCGCTAGTTAGATTCAAGTACAGTGCGGTTCATAAAAACAAGGAAGCACAAACGGTGGTTATACAAAACGTAAAGGTTCATGAGGAGAATATCTGCTGGTATACACTTTCAAAAGAATTGACGCCAGATGGTGAAAACGATCTGGCTAAGACGAAGATAGATAGTGTTGTGCTCGCACAGCAAGAAGTAATGACTTACAGTAAAATATTATCTCCAGAAGAAAGAGAACTTGTGCGAAAACAATTTGCGGGCATATTATTTGATGCTATTTCACCATTTTATCCATTGCCTGAAAATCTTGTTTTACCATATGAGTATAATCACGTGTCATTTGAATACAACACAGTTGTAACGGTTAGGCACTTCCTTGTTAACTATCAATATATGTTGGAGGGTCAAGATGAGAAGTGGAGCCCAATTACAAAAAAAACAGATGTTACTTATGGGAATTTGCATGAAGGGGATTATACTTTTTTGCTGAAGGCCCAAAGTCCTGATGGTGTTTGGAGTGATCCATTGCGTTACAAGTTTAAAGTGCTACCACCCTGGTACAGAACATGGTGGGCATATTTTGGGTATGTTGTCAGCGGTGTAATCATAATTAGTTTAATCGTTTGGTTAAATGGCAGACGATTAAGAACAAAGGCCAGAGAACTTTATGAGCAGGTACAGATAGCGACTGAAGAAGTGCGAAGCCAGAAGAAGGAGATTGAGGAAGCACACAAAGACATTACAGATAGCGTTCGATATGCTGAGCGAATTCAGAGGGCAATATTGCCTTCAATTGACGGAATCAAGGAGTTACTTCCTAATATGTTTGTATTGTTCAAGCCGAAGGATATTGTGTCGGGTGATTTTTATTTTTACGCCAAAGTTGACAATGCATTAATATTGGCTGCTTGTGATTGTACTGGGCATGGAGTGCCAGGTGCTTTTATGAGCATGATAGGCAGCAGGTTACTAAATGAGATCGTGTTGAATGAGAAAATCGCAGATGCCGCTGATATATTGAATCGCCTAAAGCGTGGAGTAATCAAAGCACTGGGCAAAGCGGGAGCTGAAGGTGAGAATAAAGATGGCATGGATGTGGCGTTATGCGTATTTAAAAAAGGCAAAGATGGTGCCTACAGCAGAGTTCAATATGCTGGGGCATATAACCCTCTTTTTATTGTAAGGGCGAATAGTTCTAACGGATCTTTGGAAAAAGAAGTTGAGCAAATAAAAGCAGACCTCCGTCCGGTTGGGTTTGTGGAAGGAGAGGAAAAACCTTTCACCAATCATGTTTTAGATCTGGATAAAGGAGATACTATATATTTAATGTCTGATGGTTATCAAGACCAATTTGGTGGTAAGCGAGATAAAAAGTTCATGGTAAAGAGGTTGAAGAAACTATTTCTTTCAATGAATGGTCAATCTATGGAGGAGCAACATGACACAATGGACCAAACTATTGAAGAATGGAGAGGCCATACCAATCAGATTGACGACATTCTTGCAATTGGTGTGAGAGTTTAATTATTAACGCTGAATAAATATCGAAATATGAAAAAACTACCGCTACACTGGCAAGTAATAATAGGATTAATCCTCGGAACGATTTATGCCTTTTTCTCCGTGAAATTGGGCTGGAATCAATTCACGCTTGATTATATAAAGCCATTTGGAGACATATTTATCAATCTCCTCAAGTTAATAGCGGTTCCTCTGGTATTATTCTCAGTTATATCTGGTATTGCTTCCTTGAAAGACATTACCAAGCTGGGGCGCATGGGTATGAAAACACTTGGGATATACCTGCTAACTACCATGTTCTCAGTTTCATTAGGCCTAGGTCTCGTTAACCTGATTAAGCCGGGTGAAAAAATAGACGATGGTCTTCGCATTGAGAACAGGATAGATTATGAGCTTTGGCATGATGCGAATCCGCAAGTTGTTAGCCTCGATGATATTTGTCTTTCATGCGAAGATGAAAATGCAGCTTTGGTGGAGAAAGTGAGGGCCAAAACTGGAGAATCGAATGCCTGGGTTGCAGATAAGTTGAACAAAGCCGAAAATCAAAAGAAGACAGGACCCCTTCAGCCATTGGTAGATGTGGTGCCCTCAAACATATTTAAGGCGCTCGTCAACATGTCGATGCTACAAATCATTTTCTTCGCAATATTTTTTGGAATTGTACTTGTACTCATTCCAAAGGAGAAGGCCCACCCAGTCAGTGGACTGATAGAGGGCCTAAATGAAGTGTTTGTGAAGATGGTATGGATAATTATGAAAGCAATGCCGGTGTTTGTTTTTGCATTAATGGCAGGGCAAATTGTGAAAGCAGCAGGAACGGATCCTGACAAGTTTATGGAGATGCTCTCTTTTCTTGGTCTATATTCAGTCGTAGTAGTGACGGGGCTCTTGCTGATGATCTTTTTGGTTTATCCTTTAATAGTGAAACTCTTTACGGGATTGGGCTACAAGGACTTTTTAGGAAGCATTAGGGATGCCCAGGTTACAGCATTCTCTACCAGTTCATCTGTGGCCACTTTGCCTGTAACAATGGACTGTATTGAAAATAAGATAGGGGTCTCCAAACCCATAACCAGTTTCGTACTGCCGGTAGGCGCAACTGTTAATATGGATGGGACAAGTTTGTATCAGGCTGTTGCAGTAGTTGCAATGGCGCAGTTTCACATGATTGATCTGAGTATTTCACAGCAATTAGTAATCGTTATAACTGCGACGCTCGCTTCAATTGGCGCGGCTGCCATACCCAGTGCAGGTCTTGTGTTGATGATAATTGTGTTGGAGTCGGTTGGATTAAATCCTGCCTGGATTGCAATAATATTCCCGGTAGATCGTATTTTAGATATGTGCAGGACGGTTGTCAATGTAACTGGTGATGCTACAGTAGCCACTTTAATAGCAAAATCAGAAGGAGAATTAAATCGGCCCACTGAAAATAATTAGGTATAATTTTTGACTAGAGCTATCTATATTTGTATAGCTCTTTCATTCCATCAAACAGAAACAAGAAATGATTAAAAAGATAATAGCAATAATCGGAATCCTCGTGGTCCTACTTATCGCCTCTATAGTTGTATTGCCGATAATTTTCAAGGATGACATAATCCAGCTGGTAAAACAAGAAGCCAATAACAATGTAAATGCGCAAATAGATTTTGGCGACTTTGACCTTTCTCTCCTGAGTAGCTTTCCTGATTTTTCATTTGCAATTAGTGATGTTTCTGTTATCGGTATTGACACTTTTCAGGGAGATACGCTCATCTATATTGGCGATTTACTACTTACCGTTGATGTGATGAGTGTGATTGGTGGAGAACAAATCTCAATCAAAACAATTGCGATAGATGAGCTGGTACTAAATGCGATTGTGTTAAAGGATGGTACTGCCAACTATGATATTGCCAAAGATTCTTCCGAAGACGTGGAAGTGGAAGAGGTCGAAGAGCCCAAGGATACGTCTGCAACGGCTTTCAAGCTATCACTCAAGAATTTCAGCATTGCCAATACGAATATTGTGTATGATGATCAACAAGGTGGCATGTATGCTAAGGTTGTTGATTTCAACCTTGTCTTGCAAGGAGATTTTACAGAGGATTTTACGGCTATTCTCATAGCAACAACCATTGGCGAGCTCACCGTAGAAATGGATAACATTAAATACTTGAATAAAGCAGAGTTAGAGTTGGTTGTTGAGCTGGACGCCGACCTGGCCAATGCGAAATATACTTTTAAGGAAAATGAATTTAGAATCAATCAGCTTGTTTTAGGTTGGGATGGATGGGTATCGATGCCTGGAGATGACATAGATCTTGATATTACATTCGGAGCAAAGCAAACTGAATTTAAAAATATTCTGTCTCTGATTCCAGCCGTGTATGCTAAAGACTTTGAAAGTGTAAAGACCTCTGGTAAGTTGGCGCTTGATGGATATGCAAAGGGAACCTATTCAGATCCTTCTTTGCCTGCCTTCGGACTGACTTTGAAAATTGACGATGCTAGATTTCAATACCCGGATTTGCCGAAATCTGTGGAGAACATTAATATTAAAGTGGATGTGAATAACCCTGGTGGTAGCGAGGATAACACGGTTATTGATGTGTCTAAGTTTCATTTAGAGCTTGCGGGCAATCCTATTGACATGCACCTAGTACTGAAGACACCGATCTCAGATCCTCAGATAGATTGTGGGCTTGAGGGCAAAATAGATTTGGATAAGCTCAAGGATGTAATTCCACAAGAGGAAGGTGAAGAACTCAGTGGGCTCATTGACATGAACATTGTGATCAATGGAAGGTTGTCTACAATTGAAGAAGAGCGCTATGAGGAATTCAATGCATTGGGTAATCTCAATATCACCAATATGAAATATAAAAGCGCAGATTTACCTCAGGGGGCGATAATTGAAACTTTGAACCTCGAATTTTCTCCGCAATACGTAGATCTCGTCAAATTCGATGTTACCGTAGGTAAAAGTGATTTCCACATGGACGGCAAGATAGAGAACTTCATTGCCTACGCGTTGACTGACTCTGCCGTTATCATGGGTTCTTATAATTTGAGTTCGACACTGCTAGATGCCAATGAGTTTATGACGGAAGAGGAAGCAGAAGCTGTAGAGTCAGCGGAGGAAGGGGATTCTATTCCAATGACAGTCTTCGAAGTACCAGGTACTGTTGATTTTCAGCTTTCGTCCAGGTTTGACAAGATTCTATATGATAATATGACAATGACTGATGTGAATGGATTGTTGATCATAAAAGATGAGGCTGTGACGATGAAGGACCTTCAGATATCAATGTTGAAAGGAATGGTAACCGTTAACGGAACCTATGAGACAACAAATCCGAAAAGCCCAACGGTTGATTTTGATTTAGGAGTGGAGGATTTTGATATTCCACTGACTTTCGAAACGTTCAATACCGTAAAAAAGCTTGCACCTATCACTGAGAATTGTATTGGTAAATTCTCAACCAACTTAAAATTTGTTGCTGTTTTGGATGAGCAGATGGAGCCAGATATGAATACTTTAACTGGTGGTGGAACCTTTACTACAGATGAAGTGAGAATTGAAGGGTCTGAGACCATTGATAAACTCGCTGACTTGCTCAACAATGACAAATACAAGAGCTTGAAGATTGAAGATGTTAACGCCAGTTATGAATTTAGAGACGGAAGGCTTTACGTTGACCCTTTTGAAGTAAAAGTTGAGCAATCCACCGCTACAATTTATGGTTCTAATGGATTTGACGAAACATTGGATTATACGATGGATATGAAAGTTCCAACCAGTGAATTGGGAAGCGATGTCAACGCCTTTGTAGGTGACTTGGTCTCTATGGCAAATTCAAGTGGCGCAAAATTTGAGATGCCGGATAATATAGAGGTGCAGGTTAAAATAACTGGAACTTGTTCTGACCCGAAAGTTTCATTAGGTAAATTGAATGCTCTTGGCGGAGATAAGTCTGTAAAGGAGCAAGTTGCAGAAAAAATCGACGAAGCTGTAGAAGAGGTAAAGGAAATGGTGAACGAAGAAATAGACAAGGCAAAGGAACAAGCTGAGAAAGAAGCCAAAGCAGCAGCGGAGAAACTGATAAAGGATGCTGAGCGTGAAGCGGCTAAATTGATTAAAGAAGCTGCTGTACTTGCAGGAATAACTAAGAAAGAAGGTTATGCCAATGCCAATGAAACAGAAAATGCGGCATCGAATCCATTTCAGAAGGTCGCGGCAAAAGTAGCCGCTGATGTGATCAGAAAGGAAACGGATAAGCAAGTTGATAAGATCCTAAAACAAGCGGACAAGCAAGCGAAGGCCATAGTTGATAAGGCAAAAATTAACGCGAGCAAGAAAAAATAACGGCGTAAAATTGCATTTCAGAAGACACCGATTCCTTTCAATTTTATCTTTCTTCCTGTTTTTTCTAATCGTTTTTTCGGCGCAATTGTTATACGCTCAGGAATACGCAGACGAAGAAGAGGAAGAAATTTGCGATCCACCAGACAATTCTAAAGCCATTAAATTATTTGAAAAGGCTCTTAAGATTATTAGAAAGGAACCTGATGAGGCCTACGGGTTTATTAAAGAGGCTTTGGTTCTGGACCCTGAATATTTAGATGCAAATTATAAGATGGCCAGGTTGGCAATGGGACGCGAAAATTATCTTGCTGCCAAAAAGTATCTGCTCAAAGTGCTGGATGTATGTCCAGAGTACAATATATATGTTCATTTTTATTTGGGCAGAATATATTATGGGTCCGAGGAATACAGCAAGGCGGTAAAGGAGCTCAAAGAATTCATCAAACATCCAGATGATATCAAGGCAGATCGCCATTATGACGCTGCCGAGAAAATAATTAAGGAAGCGACCTTTTATGCCAAATTGTACGAGCATCCTGTTCCTTTTAATCCTATAAATGTTCCGGGTATTTGCACACAAAAGGACGAATACCTGCCTTTCATATCGGCCGACAATACAATAGCATATTTTACACGCAAATTTCAGCGAAAGTCTAGGGATGATATGTTTGCTAAAACGGTAGAAGTGTTCACCTTCAGTAAGATGGGTGAAAAGATATTTGATGAAGGAAAGGATATGCCAGCTCCGTTTAACAGAGGAAGTAATGAGGGTGGAGCCTCTCTCACCATAAACAACATGCATATGTACTTTACAATATGTAAATCTCTGATGAACGGCTATAACAATTGCGATATATTCACCGCCGACTATGTTTATATTGATGAGTCTTCATTGTTAGACATGGCTTTTATGAAAGGAGCACTAAATATGACCGATGCTGAATTAAAATTTGAGTTGGCGGAAATAAGAAAAAGTGGATCAGCATATATGTGGACGAATGTGCGCTCAATCGGAGAGGTTGTGAATAGCATGAACAGCTGGGAATCCCAACCATCTATTTCATCTGATGGCCAAACCTTGTACTTTACAAGTAATAGAAAAGGGGGAATTGGAGGCTTGGATATTTATAAATCAGAAAAAGATACTTCAGGACATTGGGGAAAGCCAATCAATTTGGGATGGAACATCAACACAACTGGAAATGAGAAATCTCCTTTTATTCATCCGGATAAAAAAACACTTTATTTTTCATCAGATGGTCGTAAAGGAGTAGGGGGTTATGACATATACTATTCTAAATACAGGCAAGAGAAAAAAGACAGTACAGGGAAGCGGGTATTCAAATGGCAAAAACCTGAAAATATTGGCTTCCCAATCAACTCTGAAGACGACGATCTCGGCTTCTTTACAAGTACCGACGGACAGACAGGGTATTTCTCTTCAAACAATAGTTCCAAAATGTTTAGAAGTAAAGGTGGCTGGGATTTGTACACATTTCCTTTATATGAACGCGCACGTCCCGAAAAGGTGCTTTTTCTAAAAGGCTCTTTGAAAGATGAGAATGGAGAAAAAATTGTTGGCGCTAAGATGGATGTAGTGAACGTTCAAACAAAGGAAATTACACAGGTTGAAGTAGATTCGGTTTCCGGAGTGTACGCTGCCGTTGTAACAATAGAGGATGATCAGGACGAATTCATTATGACGGTCACCAAGGAGAACTTTGCTTTCAACTCTCAATTTATTAAAGCAGAAGACGTAAATAAGAATGTTACCGGTCAAAAGCCCGCAAAATTGATGGATGTTGAACTGATCGAGGTAAGTCTTGGAGAGCCCTATAAACTTGAGCGTATTACCTTCGCAACAAATTCTTCAAGCGTACTTACTATGGAATCTATGATGGTACTTGATGGCTTTGCGAAATATTTACAGGATTACCCAGATATGAGAGTAGCAATTCACGGACATACAGATGATGTTGGCTCTGATAAGGACAATCTAAAGCTTTCGCAGGGAAGAGCGAAATCGGTCAGGAGTTATTTGATGTTGAGTAAAGTTGACCCTGCAAGGCTTACCTATAAGGGATTTGGTGAGTCAAGGCCCTTGGTGCCCAATACAGGCGAAAATGGACGGGCGCAAAACCGTCGTACCGAGTTTGTAATTCTCTCCTTTTAATACGTCATTGCGAGGCATCCGCTTTCGAGCGGATAACGACGCAATCCCCCGTACCTAGCACATTACAAAATTCAATTTACCTCTCAACCCATTGCGGAGAGAAATCTCGGCGCTTATTGAAAGTAATTCTCTTTACTTCAGAGCCATCGGCGCTCATAATGTGCAGTTCTTCACTTTCGTCAGCGTACATTGAGAACACTATATTAATTCCATCCGGTGAAAATCCAAACATTTCCGGATGGCCACCTTCGATTATAGTTTGATAGGAGAGGTCATTCAGGGAAATAAGTCTTATACCTGCTTTGAATTTTTCATCCTCAATCCATAGAGCTGAACAACCTAACATGGAGCTATCAGGAGACCATACAGCAGGGCGGCAGTTGCAATTGGGATCAAATTCTCTAATTACCTTTGTTGAGTTTACATCCAAAATAGTTATAAGAGCTACAGGCCGCCCATCAGCACCAACTTTGTCTTTGAAATTTTTGGTAAAAGCAATGCGTTCTCCATCTGGACTCCAGGTTGGATGTTTACAATACCAGTTACCATCCGCATCGTCAGAAATAATTCGATTGAACTTTGTCCCGTCTGTATTGATTACACAGATGCCATTTCCATCCATATACACCACCCGCTTTCCATTGTACGACAGCTGTGCGCTGTACCCATCAGCTAACTTCATATCCTCACTCCCATCAAGATTCATTAGATAGATGCTGCAAGAGCCTTTATTGCATTTATAATAGACGATCTTGTCTTTGTGCACGGATAAATAAGGGCCTATAGTGCCCTCATCAGTTAGCTGCTGCTCACCAGAGCCATCTGATTTTATTACATAAATGTCACATACTTTATTTTTACAGCCAACGAACAAGATCCTGTCACTTTGAGCATTGCCACACAAAGAGGAAAGTATCAGAAGTGTAATCAACAGGGCAAAAGGTAACCGTAATAACATGCTACTATTTTATCAGATGAATTTGTTCACCAGTTAAATTACTAAATTTGATTCAGTCCATATTATCGGATATTCTGTAATGAGCAACGACAATAATTTTCAAAAGCGTGGTAAAGATTACCCAATCACACACGGTGAAAGAACCCTGCCGGGTAAGTATTATCATGATGAAAGTATCTATCAGGAAGAAGTAGATAAGATATTCTACAAGTTCTGGATATATGCATGTCGTGAAGAAGAACTTCCTGGCGTGGGAGATTATAAGCTTATAGAAGTTGAAGATGAGAGCATTATACTGGTAAGAGACAAAGAGAAGAAGGTTAAAGGGCATTTTAACGTGTGTCGGCATAGAGGAACCCAACTCTGCACAGAAAAGAAAGGCAACTTCAAATCAAAAAACATTCAGTGCCCATATCATGGGTGGACCTATGGATTGGATGGAAAGTTAATTGGGGCGCCATTGATGACAAAGGAGGATGGCTTCAATAAGGAAGACTGCTCACTCCATGAATGCCATGTGCACATTTGGGAGGGTTTTGTCTTTATCTCTCTTGCAGAAAATCCTGAGCCTTTTGAAGTTCAAATGGAAGCCCTTGTAGGCAAATTTAAGGACTGGAGAATGAGCGAATTGCGAATTGCACATCATATCGAATACAAGCTCGACTGCAATTGGAAGCTCATATTGCAAAACTACCAGGAATGCTATCATTGTCCTGGTGTGCACCCTTTATTGTCGGAATTAACACCATTCCAATCCGCCCAACACGACTACAGCAAGGGAGCGGTAATAGGTGGGTTTA
>NVRZ01000095.1 GCA_002401055.1 Bacteroidota bacterium | reverse complement strand
TTGCCGGGTGAATTATACCTCTCTGGCGATTGTCTGGCGCGTGGATATTTTCATAAACCCGAATTGACAAAGGAGAATTTTGTTTCCAATCCATTCGCTTCGGGACAACGAATGTATCGAACCGGAGACATAGCTCAATGGCTGTCAGACGGTAATATCGAATTTTTGGGAAGGCGGGATCACCAGGTTAAAATCCGGGGCTTCCGAATTGAGCTTGGAGAGGTGCAATATCATATATTAGAACACTCCAAAATAAAGGAAGTAGTTGTAATAGTGAGACGCGGCACAGCTAAGCAAGATCCCGATTTATGTGCTTTTCTCGTTTCCCATAAGCCCGTAACCGGTGATCAAATAAGAAAACACTTACTAAAAAGGGTTCCTGATTATATGATACCCTCTCATTTTATTAATCTCGAGGAGGTTCCTTTAACGCCCAACGGTAAAATTGATATAAACGCTTTGGAAGAGTGGCCGATTGAAATAAACTTGACTAAAGAGTATGAGGCTCCCGGGAATCATATAGAAAGGACAATCATAAAAATTTGGTCGGAAGTATTTGCATTGAATGGGAGCATAGGTATAAATCACAACTTTTTCGATTTGGGTGGACATTCATTACTCGCCATCAATATTATACACAAAATTCACAAGGAGTTGGAAGTTGAGGTGCCCATATTGGTATTTTTTCAAAAGCCGGTTGTGAAGCAACTCGCTAAATATGTAAAGGGATCTGAAACAAGAACAAAGCCGTCGATTAAACGGGTGGAAATTAGAGATCATTACCCTGCCTCACCGGCTCAAACAAGAGCTTTTATTATAGAACAATATGATGATCAGACTGCGGTTAACAATCAACCTCTTATCTTAAGAGTAGAAGGAAACGTAAATCGAAAGAAAATTGATGGATTATTTATACAACTGGTAAACAGACATGAATCTTTGAGAACTGCGTTTGAAATTGACGGATTGGAACTTGTCCAAAAAGTCTATGAAAAGGTAGAATTTAAAATGGACTACATCGCCGTACCGAAAGATGAAATATCTGTACTCATCAATGACTTTATTCGACCATTTTCTCTGGAAACAGCTCCGTTGCTCAGAGTTAGGCTCGTAAAACTCTCAAAACATGACCATCTGCTAATGATCGACTTGCATCATATAATTGCTGATGGTAAATCAATTGAAATCTTGATGAAAGAATTTTCAAGTCTTTATAATGGAGAGACGCTTCCGGAACTAAATGTACAGTACAAAGACTACGTAATGTGGCATGCTGATCTGATGAACTCCGAAACGGTAAAGAAACAGAAACAATATTGGCTCAACGAATTCAAAGGGGGGGTACCCAAACTTAATTTGCCTTTTAATTCTGCTCGTGCAGACAATGAGGTTTACGATGCAAAATGCACATATATCCGGCTAGACAAAGATTTTGTTCATCAGCTGGAAGAGGTTGCAAGAGAAAGACAAGCTACCTTATTCATGATACTTCTTACCGCTTATTATACTTTATTGTATAAATACACCGGACAGCATGAGATAACGGTAGGATATCCTATTGAAGGCAGGCCACATGCAGACCTGCAAAATGTAATTGGAATGTTTATCAACGTCATTGCGTTAAAGGGTAACCCTACGGACAACAAAACATTTGAAGAGTTTTTATCTGAGATAAAAGGAAAAACGCTCAAAGCACATGAGAATCAACTGATCCAATTTGACGATCTTGTAAAAGAGCTAAAGATAAAAAGAGGGGATAGCATGAATTTGCTTTATAATACGATTTTCATGTTTTTCAATGTAGATATTGGAAATATTCAATTGCAAGACTTGAAACTAACCCGGCTGGAGGTCGATAAAAATATAGAAATAAATGATATCTTAATAGAGGCGGTGTGGACCAAGAGTGGTATAAAATTGAACATTGAATACAATGCAAATTTATTCAAACAGGAAACGATGCACGAGTTCAAGCAGAATTTTGTAAGGGTTTTAGAGGCTGTTTTAAAAAATCCTGAAGTGAGGTTGAAAGAGATCGAGATTATGAAAAACATGTAGAGGAAAGAGCCAAAGAATAGTATTGGTCATACTTCAGTTATCATGACAAAAAAAGCGAACAAGCATAAATTAGTAATCGCAGCTGGGCAAAATACCAGGGGGCAAACTTATTGGTTAAACAAGTTGTCGGGAGACTTCACCAAAGCGGTTTTCCCGTATGACATTGCAGCGAATATTAAAAAAAAGCAGGTTGTACACACCCTAAAATTCAAGTTTCCTCGTAATCTTTTCCTCAGCTTAACTCGGTTGAGCAATCGCTCTGATACCCGCTTACACATAATTCTTATCTCGGGACTTATTGTATTGATCAATAAATATACTCAAAACAGGGATTTAACATTGGGTACATCTATCTACAAACAGGATGTTGAAGGCGATTTTAGTAATACCGTGCTTCCACTGAGACATCAATTAGAAGATGACTTGACATTCAGGAAGTTGCTGTTGATTGTCAAGGGAACATTGACGGAAGCGATGGAAAACCAAAGTTATCCTGTTGAATTGTTGGTTGATCAATTGAGCTTATCAGGTCATGACCCCTATTTCCCACTATTTGATATATCGGTGTTACTTGAAAACATTCAGGATCCCAAATACCTGGAAAATACCGAGCATAATATGGCCTTTTCTTTTTTAAAAACAACTGGCTACATAGAAGGCACGGTAAATTACAATTCGCTGCTTTATGAAAAGCCAACCATAAAAAGGATAATTGCACATTTTAAATCTATTCTTATATCGGCTCTCAAGGATGTGGAGATGAAGGTATTGCATATAAATATATTGTCAGAAAAAGAGAAAAGTTTGTTAACTGATGATTTTAATAAAAAGGCGGTGGGCCGACTTAATGATAAGACGATAGTGCAATTGTTTGAGGCACAGGCAAAGAAAACACCGAAAAGAATTGCAGTAGTTCACAAAGATCAATCTCTCACTTATGCGCAACTGAATAGCAGATCAAATCGAGTGGCACATTACCTAAAAGTAAAATACTCCACTCAGGCTGATGACCTAATCGGCTTATTGATGGATAGATCAGAAAAGATGATTATTGTCCTCTTGGGTATCTTGAAATCAGGTGCGGCATATGTTCCCATTAATGCTGATTACCCAAAGGAGCGAATACACTTTATCCTGAATGATGTCCACCCAAAATGTTTGATTCTTGACTCTAAGTCTTCAATTAAATATCCGAATCTGGAAAATTATGCCACGATTTCATTAACTAAAGACAATAACGAAATAACCAATAGCAAGGATCATAATCCACGAATAACAAATCGATCAAGTGATCTGGCATATGTAATGTACACTTCGGGATCATCTGGAACTCCAAAAGGGGTTATGATCGAGAATAAAGGCGTGGTGAGGTTGGTAAAGAACATGAATTACGTAAATATTGACAAAGAGGATAAGTTACTTCAGACCGGATCTTTGGCATTTGATGCGTCTACTTTTGAGATATGGGGTTGCTTGTTAAACGGGGCATCTCTGCATTTAGCAGATCAGAAACAATTGCTAAATAGAGAGATGTTTAAGAAGTTGCTAATAGATGAGGAAATATCAATCCTATGGCTTACCGCTTCCTGGTTTAATCAATTGGTTGAAATTGATATAACACAGTTTGCCAAACTGAAAAAACTATTGGTAGGGGGTGAAAGGCTTTCCCCATTCCATATAAATAAACTGAAGAAGGCATATCCTCAACTGGAGATCATTAACGGTTACGGGCCGACTGAAAACACAACTTTTACAGCATGCTACAAAATTGAATTGCAGCATGTGGATAACGTACCCATTGGAAAACCTATATCCAATTCCCAAGTTTATATATTGGATAGAAGCCTGAGACCAGTTCCGTTAGGGGCTAAGGGGAAAATATATGCAGCAGGAAAAGGACTTGCCAGGGGATATCTTAACTGTCCGGAATTAACAAAAGAGAAATTTATCAATGGCTACTATTTCATGGATGTTGAACGGATGTATGATACGGGAGACATGGGTCGTTGGCTTCCGGATGGCAATATCGAATTTCTAGGCCGTGAAGATGCACAAGTAAAAATCAGGGGGCATAGGATAGAACTGGGGGAGATTGAACATGCCCTGTTGAAGAAAAACGGAGTGAAAGCCGCCGTGGTGACTGTCAGAGGAGGTAATGGTGCCAATATGGAAATTGTAGCCTATATAGTTTCGGATCAAGTGATCGAACCAAAGAAACTAAACAATCAACTCAGAAAAGTGCTTCCCGATTATATGATTCCGGCTTATTTGGTTCAAATAGAAAAATTGCCATTAACACCCAATGGAAAGATACATATACAAGGCCTACCTGAGCCTAAAGAAACAGGGACTGATATTGTAGCAAAACACTTACAACCCAGAGATGAACTGGAAGTAAAACTTGTGGGATTATGGTCTGAAATATTGAATGTTGCACGAAGTAAGATTGGCATTGACACCAACTTTTTTGAGATAGGGGGACATTCATTGAGAACATCTTTATTGATATCCAAAATACAACAGGAATTCAGTGCTAAAATTGATTTTGAAGAAGTGTTCTCCGCACCTACTATCAGTGGCTTATCGACAGTTATCCGAAAGTCCAAGAAGGACAAATATGTATTTATTCAGTCGGCAGAAAAAAGGGAATATTATGAACTGTCGCCGGCCCAAAGGCGATTGTTTTTGTTGCAGCAAATGGATTTGAAAACTACTGCCTACAATTTGCCATCAACGGTTTTACTGGAAGGGAAATTGGATAAGAAAATACTTGAGGCCACATTTAACAAGTTGATACATAGACATGAAAGTCTTAGAACCTCCTTTGTGCTATTAAACGGTCGGCCATTTCAAAAAATACAAAAGGATGCGGTTGTAGAAGTAGTCCATTTTAAATCCACCGAAAAGGAAGTTGAAAGTGTGATAAAAAGCTTCGTAAAACCATTTGACCTTTCCAAAGTCCCCGTTTTGAGAATAGGGTTGATAAATATCGGTGCTAATCGGCACCTGTTAATTACAGATTTACACCATATTATCTCTGATGGACTATCGGACAAGGTCCTGCTTAATGAATTCATGGAAATTTATGAGGGAGAAAAATTACGTCCATTGAAGATTCAGTACAGAGATTATTCGGAATGGATGAATAGTGAAGAGCAAATAAAAAGGAGAAATGAGCAAGAAACTTATTGGCTAAAACAATTTGACAGGGAGGTTCCTATTCTACAATTACCGACGGACTATACGAAACCTGCCATACAGAATTTCGATGGTGATGCGGTTACCTTTACCTTAAGTAGGAGGGAAACGAAGATACTGGAAGATATTGCAGCAAAACAGAAGGCCACATCATTTATGGTATTGCTTTCCGTTTATTACATATTCTTGTCTAAAATCAGTGCTCAGGAAGATATTTTGGTGGGAACACCGGTGGAAGGCAGGAGACAGTTGGAGCTCCAATGTTTGATTGGAATGTTTGTTAATACACTGGTAATGAGAAACCATCCGCTAAAAGAGATGACATTCATCTCTTTTTTGAATGAAGTAAAAACGAGCACATTAAAAGCCCTAGAGAATCAGGATTACCAATTTGAAGAACTGGTTAAAAAGGTAGTGGTGGGCAGCGACATTAGCCAAAACCCTCTGTTTAACGTAATGTTTACTTTAAAAGAGGCTGAACCTGACTTCAAAGAAACATCTGCGTTAAAATTAAGCCTTTATAAAAGCGCAAGCCAGGTATCCAAGTTCGATCTCAGCCTGGATGTGATAGTGGAGAAAGAGCAATTGTCACTTTCTTTTGAATATGTAGCCAAACTCTTTAAAAAGGACACTATCAAACGGTTTACCAAATATTTCAAGGCGATTGTCACCAATATAACGGAGAATCCGAATAATAAATTAGGGCGGATAGAAATAATTCCGGAGGAGGAAAAGCGCCAGATTCTTTTTGAATTCAACAAAACCAAAGCTCCGTACCCTCATAATAAAACGATTTACGAACTGTTCGAAAAGCAAGCCGCCCAAACACCCGATTTCACAGCAATAATTTATAAAAACAAGTTTCTTACATATAGGGAACTAAATGAAAGGGCCAACCAACTCGCTAGAATATTAAGACAAAAAGATGTTGTTGCGGATACGATAGTAGCCTTAGTTATGGAACGATCTCCTGAAATGGTAATTGCGATGCTCGGAACTTTAAAAGCGGCTGCAGCCTATTTATTAATCGATCCGCAGTATCCTGAGCATAGGAAGACGTATATGTTGAAAGACAGCAAGGCTAAAGTGATCCTCACTCAAAAGCTATTTGTGGAAACACTTAAAGAGCAAAACAATGATTCTTTGAAGAATGAGATTCTGCTGGTTGATGATGAAAAGCTTTATTCAGGCAATGCTCAAAATTTAGAGCCGGTGAGTACAGCACAAAGCTTGGTTTATCTGGTTTATACCTCCGGAACCAGTGGAAAGCCGAAAGGTGTGATGATAGAGCATAGAAATTTGAATGTTTACTTGTCTGCATTCGACGATATTTTTCATGTAAAGTCAACTGACATTACACTACAATTAACTTCTGTTTCCTTCGATTTACTGGCAGAGCAAGTGTTCTCGATTTTGTTGAAAGGTGGAAAACTGGTCGTTCCATTTGAAGAAGAAGTGGAGGACATGGAAAAACTCCACAAACTGATCAATAGGTGCGGTGTTACCATAGTAAGCTGCCCTCCTCTCTTGTTGGATGGATTAAATAAACTACCCCGATCGCCAAGTGTTCACACTTTTATTAACGGCGGAGATGTGCTAAAGCGCGAACATATCTCTTCTTTGTTGAAATATGCAAAGGTCTATAATGGTTATGGGCCTGCGGAAGCAACGATAGGGGCTTCCCATTTTAGATGCGATAAGAATTCTGGGCCCAATATCTCAATTGGTCCCGTAATGAATAATTACAAGATATATATTCTGGATAGTAGTAACAATCTAGTTCCTATTGGCTTACCAGGCGAACTATGTATTTCAGGTAAAGCGATTGCGAGGGGGTATATAGGTAAACGTAAGCTGACCGCCGAGAAATTCGTGAAGAGTCCCTTTGATTCAATGGAGAAAATGTACAAAACAGGGGACTGCGCAAGGTGGCTTCGCGATGGAAATATGGAATTTTTGGGAAGATTAGACGATCAAGTGAAGATAAGGGGGCACCGGATTGAATTGGCGGAGATAGAAAATCATTTACTTAAGCATAGTGCCATTCGGGCAGCCGTGGTATTGGCTAGGGAAGATGATAAGGATAAACAAAAATATCTGTGTGCATATGTAGTTGCCAGCCAAGAGTTTCAAAGAAATGAGCTAAAAAATTACTTGTCTGAAAATTTACCTCAATATATGATACCTTCCTTCTTCGTCTCACTGAAGAAACTGCCGCTGACGTCTGCAGGAAAAATTGATAGCAAATCCCTGCCAGACCTGAAAAGCCTGCAACTAACAGGCAAGGTCAAATATATGCCGCCGCAAAATCCAATGGAAAAAAAATTAGTTAAGATTTGGAAGGAAGTATTGGACATTGAAAAGATAGGTATCACCGACAATTTCTTTGATATGGGAGGACATTCACTTATGGCTACTCAAGTAGTTTCTAAGATACATAAAGTACTGGAAGTTAAGATTGAGCTGAAGACGATTTTTATTCATCCTACTATACAAGAACTTGTTAAGACAATAGCACTCGAGGAAAAGTCGGCACAAGACAGCATAATGCCTGTGAAACAGCAGGATAGTTATCCTCTATCCCACGTGCAGAAGCGCTTCTGGATATTGGATCAGCTTGCTCAAAGCCCTGAGGCATATAATATGATAAATGCTTGCTTGCTTGAAAAAAAGATAAACAAAAAGTTATTTGGTAAGGCCCTGGATACTTTGGTAAACAGACACGAAAGCCTTCGCACTTTATTTGTGACCATAAAAGGAGAGCCAAGACAGAAAATATTGCCTGCTGATAAAGCTGGGTTTAAACTTGAAAGTATAGATTTGAGGAGGGAGCCAAAAAACGAAAAGAAAGCCCGTGACATCGCAAATTTGGAGGCATCAACCCCGTTTAATCTGGCTGACGGCCCCTTATTGAGGGCTAAACTCATCCAGCTGACGGACGAAAAATATGTGTTTATATTTAATATGCATCATATCATCAGTGATGGATCGTCATTAGGAGTTTTTATCAAGGATGTTATGACCCTTTATGCTGCTTACTTGCAGCATAAGGAAAATCCGCTTCAGAAGTTAAGCATACAGTACAAAGATTATTCTGCTTGGCAAAACCAAGAGTTGAAAGCAGTATCGATGAATAAACATAGACAATATTGGATCGATCATTTGAATGGGAAACTGCCGGTTTTGGAATTGCCTACTGACAAACCGCGTCCAGCGATTCAGACCTTTAACGGTAACTGGATACAGTTTTCAGTTGAAAAAAGCATATCCCTGGATTTGCAGAAGCTTTGTAAACGACACGATGTAACACTGTTTATGGTGCTGCTTTCGGTGGTGAAAACACTCTTGTACAGGTATTCCGGACAAGCAGATATTATTATAGGATCCCCATCAGCAATTAGGACACACAGTGACACCGAAAATCAAATAGGGTGCTATTTGAATACAATAATATTGCGAACAAGGTTTAGACCTGATGACACGTTTGCCCAATTACTCAGCAAGGTAAAGGAGACTACACTAAATGCTTATGAGCATCAAGAATATCCATTTGACCTTTTGGTCAATGAATT
Organism: Bacteroidota bacterium; assembly: GCA_002401055.1. Classification (GTDB taxonomy): domain Bacteria; phylum Bacteroidota; class Bacteroidia; order NORP154; family NORP154; genus NORP154. Next base: position 1,520 of record NVRZ01000095.1, on the reverse strand, counting down.
GGATTTGGACAAGGATTTGAGCCGCAACCCGCTGTTTAATGTAATGGTCGTACTGAATAATACCCGCGGAGAGCGAGAAGAGGTTGAAACCATGAGGAAGTTAGGGGTTAAAGGGTTCCCGATTGATTACGTAATAAGTAAATTAGATATTAACTTGAATTTCGGTGAAAATGGAGAGCAGGTTTTTGGAGTTCTTGAATACAACACAGATTTATTTAACAGAGGTAGCATAAAAATTTTGTGTGAGGATCTAATTACTATATTGCGACAAGTTACGCAAGACGATAAAATTCAAATTAACGACATTCGTTTGGATGGTTCTTTACAAGTTGTCAGCTCCCTGGAATTAACGGAAGAAGAATTTAATTTCTAAATAATCATTAAAAATTACATATATGAAAAAATTACAACTGTTATTGGAAGAGATAGCCGAACATAGTGCTCTTAATAATTCATTTTATGACCTGTGGCTTGACAGAAAACTGAGCTTTAGAGAATTGGAAATTTTTGCCAGGAATTATGGTGCTTGGGTCAAAGCATTCCCTGATTCCTTGGCCATCCTTTTTACCACAATTGAAGATCCAATAGCTAAAATAGAATATGTGAACACCTTGTATTCAGAAATGGGCTACGGGCAACCGGATAAAGTGCATTGGAAATTATTGGATCAATTCTGGGCGGATTTAGCCAATCAGTTAGGTGAACCGGAAAGGTTGAACAGAGAACGATTGGAAAAGGAAGTGTCTATTATAAAATTTACAACTGAGTTGATCGAAGGCGAAAGAGAACTGTATGGAGGCAGTAGAGAAATTGCGGTTGGAGCACAATTGGCTTTAGAATGGCAGGCTTATTCTATGTTAAGAAAGCTCTATGAAGGGGCTCAGAATTATAAGGGTTTGTGGAAGGACCCTGATGGCTTCTATGAATCTTGCGAATATTTTTATGCTCATTTGGGTGCAGCGGAAAAAGAGCACAAGGTGGAATCGCTCAATGCCGTAAAGCAGTATTTGGTGAGTGAACAAAGTACTAAAGAGATCATTGACGGATTTAATGATCATCTCAATTTAATTGCAAATTTCTGGGAAGGGATATATAGTACAATTCAAAAAGTCAAGTCTAGTGAAGATGCAAGTTATGTTCCTCACGTATAAACGTAAGGAACGCAAAATTCAACTCTGTTTGCATGACGGAAATGGCCAATTATTTTAATTAATCTGATTGTATGGCGACCTTTGACGAATTCCAAAAACTTGATATACGAGTTGGAAGAATTATAGAGGTATCTAATTTCCCAGAAGCCAGAAATCCATCTTATAAGTTAAAAATCGACTTTGGAACTGAAACGGGCGTTAAAAAGTCATGTGTTCAACTTGTGGCAAATTATTCAAAGGAAGAGCTGATCAATAGGTTGGTATTAGGTGTTGTTAATTTCCCCTCCAGGCAAATTGGCCCTGTCATGTCTGAGGTATTAACTTTGGGTGTGCCTGACGATAATGGAAATGCGGTTTTGATTGAACCTG
>NVRZ01000094.1 GCA_002401055.1 Bacteroidota bacterium | reverse complement strand
GCTACCAAGAATTGCTGCGTACATCTACCGTAGAAAGTATCACAATGACGAGCATATTGAGCCGGATGCTAAACTAGATTGGGCTGCGAATTTTGCTCACATGCTCGGATTTGATAGTGACGAATTTAAACGGCTCATGCGATTGTACATGACCATTCACTCAGATCATGAAGGTGGCAATGTCTCCGCTCATGCCACTCACCTTGTGGGCTCAGCATTAAGCGACGCCTACTTCTCGTTTGCATCTGGAATGAACGGCCTCGCTGGACCTTTGCATGGATTGGCAAATCAGGAAGTTATCAAGTGGATTCAGAAAATGAAAGAGGAGCTTGGGGGTGGAAAGCCAACAAAAAAACAAATAGAAGATTATGTAAACAAAACAATAAAAGAGGGGAAAGTTGTCCCAGGATACGGCCATGCCGTGCTGAGGAAGACCGATCCGAGGTACACTGCTCAGTTGGATTTTGCCAAAAGATACATTGAAAAAGATGACCTCATCGACACGGTACATTTGATCTACGAGGTTGTCCCTCCAATCCTGGAATCTCTGGGTAAAATAAAGAACCCTTGGCCAAATGTTGATGCTCATTCTGGAGCTCTTCTCGTTCATTACGGAATGGAAGAACATGAGTTCTACACCGTTCTATTTGGTGTATCGAGAGCGCTTGGAGTTTTGGCACAGCTTATCTGGGATAGAGCCCTCGGCCTACCTATCGAACGGCCAAGTTCAACCACCACCGAACTAATTAAAAAGAAGCTTCAGATTGCATAAGCAAGCATAAGAACATACCTATGGGTACCTTCAAAATTCAGGGTGGAAAAAGTCTAAGTGGCGAGCTAAACCCTCAAGGAGCCAAGAATGAAGCCTTGCAGATTTTATGCGCGGTATTGCTCACCTCAGAAAAAGTCACCATTACAAATCTTCCGGCAATCATAGACGTAATATTCTTGATTGAATTACTCGGCAAGATTGGAGTAAAAGTCGAAAAGTTGAATGATCATGATTACACCTTTGAAGCAGACAACATCGACATTGACTACCTTAAATCTTCGGATTTCCGTGAACATGGAGCTCGGTTGCGAGGGTCTATTATGGTGCTGGGGCCACTACTTGCACGTTTTGGTAAAGTGGTCATCTCCAGTCCTGGTGGCGATAAGATTGGCCGGCGAAGATTAGACACTCATTTTATCGGATTTCAAAAGCTGGGAGCCAAATTTGAATTTGACAGCACAAACAAATTCTATTCTGTTGAGGGCAAGTCGCTAAAAGGGACGTACATGCTACTAGACGAGGCTTCTGTAACAGGAACGGCAAACATTGTCATGGCTGCATCAATGGCTGAAGGTACCACCACTATTTACAATGCCGCTTGCGAACCTTACCTACAACAGCTTTGCAAGTTGTTAACCGCTATGGGTGCCAACATCTCAGGTATTGGATCCAACAGGCTGGAAATTGTGGGTGTAAAATCTCTGCATGGTTGTGAACACACGATACTTCCTGACATGATTGAGGTGGGAAGTTTCATAGGTCTGGCTGCCATGACGAAATCTGAAATAACCATAAAAAATGTTGCTTATGATGAGCTGGGTGTAATTCCTGAAACGTTCAAGCGCCTGGGAATTAAACTGGAAAGAAAGGGAGACGACATTTACATACCAAAACAAGAATCATACGAAATTGAAAACTATATTGACGGCTCTATTCTTACCATTGCCGATGCAATTTGGCCAGGTTTTACACCTGATTTATTGAGCATCGCACTTGTGGTTGCAACACAAGCTAAAGGCAGCGTGCTTATCCATCAGAAAATGTTTGAAAGCAGACTTTTCTTTGTTGACAAGCTAATAGATATGGGAGCACAGATAATTCTATGTGACCCACACAGAGCAACGGTAATAGGCTTAAATCGCTCCCAGGAACTCAGAGGTATTGAGATGACATCTCCTGATATTAGGGCAGGTGTATCGTTGTTAATCGCGGCATTATCCGCTGAAGGCACCAGTACCATCCACAATATTGAGCAAATTGACCGTGGATACGAGAATATAGATGTTCGCTTAAATGCAATAGGCGCCCAGATAGAAAGGATACAATAAAAATCATTAACTTTGCGTTAGATTATCATGAAGAGAAGATTAAACTTATTACTTATTATCGGCCTAATTGGCTTTGCCATTACTGGCTTTATCAACAAGGCAAACTGGACTGGCACTAGTGATACTGTTGTTGGATTAAATGTTGGAAACGAGGCACCAGAGTTGGTTTTTAACAGCCCTGAAGGTAAGCCTATCGCGCTATCATCTTTAAGAGGGAAAATGGTCCTTCTGGATTTCTGGGCATCGTGGTGTGGGCCTTGTAGGCGGGACAATCCGAATGTAGTACGGTCTTACCATAAGTACAAAGAACAAAAATTTATAAACGCAAAGGGCTTTACGGTTTACAGCGTATCACTAGATCGTGCTATGGCAGCCTGGAAAGCGGCAATTCAAAAAGACAAGCTGGAATGGGAATATCATGTAAGCGATCTTATGGCCTGGTCTTCAGCGGCCGCAAAAGTATATGGTGTTAGATCAATCCCAAGTAATTATTTACTCAATGGAGAAGGGATAATAGTTGGAAAGAATTTAAGAGGTCCTGCTTTACAAGCAGCCTTGGAAAAAAACCTAAAACCATCCAAAAGCAAGAAAGAGTCTAAAGCTTCCTCAGATGATGAGTTGCACATGACCAAGTAAAGCGAAAACTCCGGAAATACATTTTAAATACGACTTGGTGAGGTAGATGCCTCACCTTTTTTTAATATATGTGCCATATTGGCTTATCTCTGAAGTGGCAAACTATTTGCTCTAGTTATACAGCGCTTCAAAAACCTCTTTAACAGAGGTAGAATTAACGAATAACTGATAAAATGTCAGAGAAGAAGGATAAGAACTTAAATATAGAAGATAATATATCAAAAAACGGTTCTCCGGAAGCGAACCTAAGAGGAGACGGTGCTGATAACGGAGAAAATTTAAATGCTCCTGCATCAGATGACAATGATGCGGCTGATCAGATTGAAGAAAATCTCAGTGAAGAGGAAAAACTCAAAATTGAGAACGCAGAGCTGAACGATCGATTTTTACGATTGTTTTCCGAATTCGACAATTATAAGCGCCGAACAGCCAAAGAGAGAATTGAACTGTACAAGACTGCTGGAGAAGAAGTTATTCTAGCGCTTCTCCCTGTACTTGATGATCTGGGTAGGGCAATTCAATCGAACGCCGAAAATAATGACTTGAACTCAGTTAAAGAGGGATTCAATATGGTTGAGGGCAAGCTAAAAGCAGTGCTTGAGCAAAAAGGGCTCGAAAACATGAACTCCCTTCACACAAAATTTGATACCGATATCCACGAGGCCATTACCAACATTCCAGCACCGAAAAAGAAGCTGAAAGGAAAGGTAGTGGATGTGATTGAGAAGGGCTACCTGCTCAATGGAAAAGTAATTCGTTACGCAAAAGTTGTTGTAGGAAACTAGGAGCACTCATTTGGAAACCATGTCAAAACGAGATTATTACGAGGTTCTGGGAATATCTAAAGGCGCTTCTGAAGCTGAAATAAAAAAGGCTTACAGAAAGAAGGCAATTAAATACCATCCCGACAAAAACCCTGATGACTCTTCTGCCGAAGATAAATTCAAAGAGGCAGCCGAGGCATATGAAGTAGTTAGCAACCCTGAGAAAAGAAATCGATATGACCAATTTGGCCATGCGGGAATGGGTGGTGCTGCCGGAGGCTTTGGTGGTGGAATGAGCATGGATGACATCTTCAGCCAATTTGGTGATGTCTTCGGCGGATCTAATCCCTTCGAGAGCTTTTTTGGTGGTGGACAAAGAGGAGGCCAAAGAGTAAATCGAGGAGCTAACTTGAGGGTAAAAATCAAACTTACCCTTGAAGAAGTTGCAGCGGGCGTCGAAAAAAACATAAAAGTTAACAAGTACGTGGGCTGTGAAACCTGTGATGGTTCTGGCGCGGAAGGTGGTAGCTTCAGTTCATGTCAAATGTGTAATGGATCCGGAAGGGTTACGCGTATCGCCAATACTATTTTAGGAAGTATGCAAACGGCCTCTACCTGCCCAAGTTGTGGCGGCGAAGGACAAACAATTACAGATAAGTGCAACACCTGTTTTGGAGATGGCATTGTAAAAGATGACGAAAGGATAAAGTTGGAAATTCCTGCAGGCGTAGAAGATGATATGCAGCTTTCTGTAACTGGGAAAGGAAACATGGGGCCTCGAAATGGCGTTGCTGGAGACTTAATTGTCTTAGTAGAAATCCTGGAACACCCTCAGCTAAAGCGAGACAACAATAATCTTTTCTACGACCTCTACCTCCATTTTTCCGATGCAGCGTTAGGGACTGCTACTGAAGTTCCAACTTTGCAAGGCAAAGCAAAGATCAAGATTGGCGAAGGCACTCAGTCTGGCACGCTCTTGCGATTAAAAGGAAAGGGGCTTCCTAGTCTTAGCGGCTATGGGCAGGGCGATTTACTGGTCAACATCAATGTTTGGACGCCACAGAATCTTTCTAAGGAAGAAAAAAAGGCCCTGGAAAAACTGCGAAGCTCAGAAAACTTCAAACCCAGTCCGGCAAAAGACCAAAAAGGGTTTTTTGAAAAAATGCACCAGTATTTCAAATAATCCTCGCCAACTGGCGAATTGGAAGTTTTCGCCAGATTGGTTAACTTTGAAGGGTACACTGAAAAAATAATTAAAACGAAATGAAGATGCCCTTCACGAAAAGCCGCAAACTCCATAGCCTTCTTTTGGCCAGTGCAATCACTTTACTGCTCACCAGCAATTCAGTTTCAGCGCAAAGCACCTGGGGACAGGTTTATAGTATCTTACAACAAAATTGTACTTCTTCAGGATGCCATGATGGCACAATTGCACCTGTTCTGCTGGGAACGGAGGCAGATGTGTACAACAATTTAATTGGTGTTATTCCTACCAATCCGGAAGCAAATTCCAGGGGATATAAACTTGTTGACAAAGGATACCCGCATCTTAGTTATTTACTTAAAAAAGTAAACAATGGCTTGGATGCTGACAATGGACTTGACAATCAAGCGCTCGGCGGAGTAATGCCTGATGCGGGTGCGCCTGCTCTCAGCAATAAAGAAATTGACCTCATTCATGTTTGGATTCTCAATGGGGCCCCAGAAACAGGAATTGTGGCGGATACCGCTCTCATAAATATGTATCATAACGGGATGGGATTGGTACAGGCAACTCCACCTCCTGCTCCCGATCCTTCAGAGGGATTTCAAATACATCTCGGTCCTATTTTCTTAGGACCAAACGATGGTGTTTACGACAATGAAAAAGAATTCTTTATTAAGTATAAGCTGCCAATGATTTCAGATACTATGGAAATTACGCGGATTGAATCCTTCATTGATGTTGAATCACACCATTACATTATCTACAAGTTTGATGATGCTCAATCAGCCGGCAACGTAACACAAGAAGGCCTGAGAGAAGTTACCAACTTTTTTAATGCCTTCACCGATGGAACCACCATGGTGGCTGCCTGGCAGAACACATCTGATATTAATCTTCCACAAAACACAGCCTATTTTTGGGAGCCAAACCTCACACTGGACTTGAATCTGCACCTTAGAAATTACGACACAGATTCTGTATTGAAAGCTGTGGTGTACACCAATGTGTATCTGCAGCCAAAACAAGCTGGCACCATTGAAATGATTTCTGATCTCGTGCTATTCAACACCATTCCGCTACAATTTATTTCTTGCCCGTTCAGCGACTTCTGCATTCCGGCAGACGGCGCCGATCACAATTTTGTTGGTAACGTCACCTCCGATGACCTGGAAGGGCTTTCAAGCAATGACAGCATGTATATTTGGATGCTCTCATCTCATACTCACAAGTACGGAATTGGCTTCAACATTTATGAGAGAAATCCCGGTGGACCAAATGACGAAAAAGGAACACAGGTGTATGATGGGTTTTACAATTTTAGTTACACTTTTAATCAGGGATTTTATGATTATGAGGACCCTGCAGTTAGGTATTTTGACCCGAATGAATTTGTATTGAATGCGGGTGAGGGTTTGGTTCATGAGGCTACCTTCAACAATACCGGAACTGTGGATGTTGGATTCGGAATAACAACGGAAGATGAGATGATGCTTACCTTTTTTCAATACACCAAGGTGAGGCCGTCTTCAGGCAATCCAACGGGAATTAAAGAGATTCAAACCAACAACGAGGTCTCTCTTTATCCCAATCCAACGACCGGAACCGTAACTATTTCTATAAATTCAGCCAACCCATCCATTGATTCTAAAAGGTCATTCTCTCTTTACGATTTGGTAGGCAAGGAAGTTGCACATGAAAAGTTCTCCTCTGGAAAATCTGAATTAGTATTCCATAAAGGGCAACTTAAGTCGGGTGTTTATCTCTATCAAGTACGCGACAATGGAGTATCTGTTGGCAACGGCAAGCTGATACTCTATTAGTATTTCCTACGACCTTTTCAGAGTAAAACAACCTTCCATCCTAATACTTACATTTGTCAGCATAATAATGCCTCTAATGCGCCTTCATCTTCATTGCGATGAGTGAAGCGAAGAAGCAGTCTCTACTCAGTCATTCAATTAGAGATTCTTTCCCTGCGTATTGGCGAATCGGAATGACGATCTTTAGGCAGCTTATTAGTGATGTATACCATGCCTGAAGTACTACTTAGCGCTGAAAACGTAACCAAGCAATACTCCAATCACCTTGCGCTTGATGGTATTTCGATATCCGTTAAGGAGCAGCGGATATTTGGCTTACTTGGACCCAACGGAGCAGGAAAAACTTCATTGATTAGAATAATCAATCAAATCACGGCCCCAGATAGCGGAAAGATTCTTTTCGAAGGCCACGCACTGCACCCCAATGACGTAGAGAAAATGGGTTACCTCCCAGAAGAGAGGGGGCTTTACAAAAAAATGAAGGTCGGCGAGCAGTCCCTGTACCTCGCACAACTAAAGGGCCTCTCCCGATCAGATGCATTGGAAAGACTAAAGTATTGGTTCGAAAAATTTGAGATTCAATCATGGTGGAACAAAAAGATTGAGGAGCTGTCAAAAGGAATGCAGCAGAAAATTCAATTTATTACAACCGTTCTTCACAAGCCAAAACTCCTGATTTTTGATGAACCCTTTACAGGTTTCGACCCCATAAATACAGAGCTAATTAAGAGGGAAATTCTGGAGCTAAAAGAAAAAGGTACCACCATTATCTTTTCCACGCACAACATGGAGTCCGTTGAGGAGCTCTGTGACGACATTGCCCTTATAAACAACTCAAAGGTTATTCTATACGGATCTATGCAGGACGTGAAAAAATCATTTAGAACAAGCACCTATGAAATTGTTTTTAAGGGGGAGCTGGAAGGATTTAACCAACATTTAAATGGCAGCGAGTTGGTTAGTAATGAGGAGGTTGATGGACTGATCACAGCAAAAGTAAAGCTGGGCACGAATGGTGAGAGCTTAAACCAACTTCTCACCAAAATCTTGCCTATCGTTGAAATTCAATCATGCAATGAATTGATACCTAAAATGCGCGAGATCTTTATCAACGCAGTGGGAGACAGCTCAATAAATGCAACTGAAGATGAATAAGATTCTACTCATCATACGCCGCGAGTACCTCTCAAGGGTTAAAAAGACCTCCTTTGTTGTTATGTCCGTACTTGGCCCCCTGCTAATTGCTGGAATGATGACTCTGGTCATCTGGATGGGAATGGCAGAAAATCAGAATCAAAAACTGCTTGTGATCGATGATATGTATCCCGTTTTTTCTGGGTTGAAAGACCGGAGCAACAAGATAATTGTATTTGACTACCAGAACATCTCCCTAGACGAAGCAAAAAAATTGCTTTACAATTCCGATTACACGGGAATCCTTCACATTCCTTCAAACATAACCTTTGGTAAAACCGCCCAACTGTTCTTTGAAAAACAACCTAGCACGGCGATTCACCGGAATATTGAAAGACAGATTGAGGAAATTCTGGAAACTATTAACTTAAAGCAATACAATATTAGTCGTGAAGACTTTTACAATGTAAAAATCGATTTCAGGCTGAATACAATTCGTTACAAAAAGTCCGGTGAAGAAGAAGAGGTTAATAAGGAAAAAGGCTTTGTGGGTTTCGCTTTTGGCCTTTTGATATTCATGTTCATATTCCTTTATGGTGTTCAGGTAATGAGAGGCGTTATTGAAGAAAAAACCAGCCGGATCATTGAGGTTATCATTTCTTCAGTAAAACCATTTCAGTTAATGATGGGCAAAATAATCGGCATAGCTCTGGTGGGGCTAACCCAGTTTGCTATCTGGATAGTCTTAACTGTTGGCATCGTGGTCGGGGTTCAGTCCATCTTTTTTGACATGAATTACGACCCAGCAAACCTGGACGGCATCCAAATGACCACCGAAATGATGAAGGAAATGCAAACGGAGAAAGCCATTACGACCAAAGACATGATCGATCCAAATAATCTAATATTCAGAATTAACTGGCCATTGATGTTGGGGATGTTCCTCTTTTACTTTTTAGGCGGCTACCTATTGTACAGTGCCATGTTTGCAGCCGTTGGTGCTGCAGTTGACAATGAGACCGATACTCAACAATTTATGATTCCCATTACAATGCCTTTAATGTTTGCGTATGTCATGGCAATTTTTGTCATGCAAAATCCAGATGGACCTGCGGCGTTCTGGCTATCAATTATTCCTTTCACTTCGCCGATCATTATGATGGTAAGAGTTGCCATGGGAATCAGTAGCTCAGCTATTTGGGAACTGGTCCTTTCCATGACGCTACTTGTGGCCACCTTTATATTTATGACCTGGCTGGCTGCCAAAGTTTACAAAACCGGAATTCTTATGTACGGAAAAAAAGCCTCCTACCGAGAAATCTGGAAATGGCTTTTTTATTGATGAATATAGATTGTAGATTTTTTGATTGTCAGTACTTAAACTCAATCTCCTCGTTGAACACGAATTCCTTCTTATCTATACTTCGTCATTCGACATTCCTTGTTCGATATTCGTCATTCAATTAAAGGTAGATGAAACGAATCGCAATAATAGACTTAGGCACAAACACCTTTAACCTCTTAATTGTCGACCTCTCCCCTACCTCTCTCCCTGATATAATCTTTAAAACAAAAATGCCCGTAAAACTGGGACGCGGTGGAATCAACAAAGGGGTGATTGCCGAAGACGCCTTTCAGCGAGGACTGGATGCATTGGCTATTTACAAGAAAAAAATCGAAGAATATGACGTGGAAAGCACCTACCCCATTGCCACTTCCGCCATCAGGAGTGCTAACAATGGCGTGGATTTTGTAAATGAAGTGTCGAAAACATTCCAAATGAACATTAACGTAATTACAGGCAATAGAGAAGCAGAACTGATATACCTCGGAGTTCGGCGCGCGCTGAGTTTAGGCGAAGGCCTTTCCCTCATTATGGACATCGGAGGCGGAAGCACCGAGTTCATTATTGCCAATCAGGATCAAACTATCTGGAAAAAGAGCTTCAACCTAGGAGTTGCTCGGATAATGGATAAATTTCAATTAAGTGACCCCTTATCTGAATTACACATTGCCGATCTTCGAGAATACTTTACGGACGAATTAGAAGAGATGTTTTCAAAAGCAGAAGAATATAAAATTGATTTATTGATCGGATCATCGGGTTCTTTCGAATCTCTCGCCGAAATCATTCAATATGCAAACAACGATAGGCAAAACTATGTTGGCCTCACCGAATATCAATTTGATCTGGTACAATTAAAAAATACGCATAGCAATCTACTAAAGTCTTCGAAAGCCGAGAGGGAAAATCTAAAGGGATTGGTAGATTTTCGAGTTGAGACCATTGTGATTGCAAGCATCTTTATTGATTTAATCGTAGAAAAGTTGGAAATTGGGAACCTGAGGCTGTCCACCTACTCCTTGCGGGAGGGCGTAATGTCAGAATTAGCAAAAAAATAATTATAAAGTCATTCGTTTATCAAAAAAGAAAAACTTGAACAATAGAACAAATGAAGAGAGAAAAATATAGTTCTAATCACTCGCTGTTCTTCGTTTTCCTGTCCAATTTATTATTTTAATTATGTCCAAAATCCTCATAATAGATGATGAGCCCAGTATTCGAAAGTCCCTACGGGAAATTCTGGAATACGAAAAACACGAAGTAGAAGAAGCCACCGATGGCCTTGAAGGCCTGAAAATGATTCAAGCCGGAGATTTCGATGTGGTGCTCTGCGACATCAAGATGCCCAAAATGGATGGCGTGGAAGTACTCGACAAAGTAATCGCGCTGGGTTCGGACGTTTCGTTCGTGATGATCTCCGGACAT
>NVRZ01000093.1 GCA_002401055.1 Bacteroidota bacterium | reverse complement strand
TCACAGATACAAACATAATATTGGCGATTCCAAATCCACCAACCAGAATTGAAAAACCACCTATCAACCAACCTGCTAATCCAATTACGTCGAAAATTGAGTCGAGGCTTGATGAGATTATACTCGTTTCATTAAGCGCGAAATTATTCTCTGCTGTAGGTTTTAGTTTCCGTGCAGCTCGCAATACACCAGTTAGTTCGTCTTTGAGCTCAGCATTGCTTATTCCTTCTTTTGCTTTAACCATAATTATTGGATTCAAGTGGCGTTTATGGATGTCCAATAACTTTCGAATGCTGTTCACCGGCAATAGTATCTGGGCGTCGTGTGAATCTCCAACAATACTCTCTCCCTCTTTCTTAAATACTCCGATCACTTTAAAATTTCTTCCAATAACTTTCAAATATTTGCCCATTGGGTTAATGTTACCGAAAAGGTTCTGACTTACCAGTGCGCCAATAATAGCAACGTTTCGTCCACTTAACGATTCCGCTCCCGAAAAGTATCTTCCCTTTTCAATTTCAAATCCTACGATTTTATCATAATCATGAGAGGTTGAAACTATTTTAACATTCTCCAGGCTATTGTTCTTGTACTTTATCGTTTTTGATCCTGAAACCATGAATGCCGCTGCCAGGGCTGATTTGCATTTTTTCTGGACAATTGCGAGTTCCGGTAATTCAGGATGAGGACGTTTTACAAATTCCCACCATTTGTATTCGGATTCTCCGCCACCCCAGGGCCATTTTTGAATAAAGATCACATCGTCACCGAGCGAAGCAATACTTTCCCGAACATTGTTTTCGAGTGAATCAACAGCGGTAAAAACGGAGATGATTGCGAAAATGCCGATTGTGATCCCAAGCAAAGAGAGCAGTGTACGCATCTTATTAACAACCATCGAATTCATTGCCATCAATAAACTCTCTATAAACAGTCGAATAAATATCATTTCAAAGTGTTAGTTCAATGTTGAAAATTACTAAAATGAAGCCCATTGCACAAAATATTATGTTGTTTCTTGAGGCTAGTTTTAATAACTTCGTTCTGTACTATTTATAAGGGAAAATGTCCGATTCAGTTAAGATAAAAAACGCATTAATTTCAGTCTTCCACAAGGAGAACTTGGAGCCTATTATTAAGAGGCTTGATGAGCTAGGGGTGGGACTATACTCAACTGGTGGCACGCAAGCTTTTATTGAGAAATTAGGTGTGAATGTTACGCCTGTTGAGAGTCTTACATCTTATCCAAGTATCCTGGGTGGAAGAGTTAAAACACTTCATCCTAAAGTTTTCGGCGGTATATTGGGGAGAAGAGAAACAGAGAGTGATGTAGCGCAGCTAGAAGAGTATGAGATTCCAGAGTTGGATTTGGTTATTGTTGATTTATATCCTTTCCAGGAAACGGTTGCTTCGGGTGCATCTGATAGTGAAATAATTGAAAAAATAGATATTGGAGGTATTTCTCTGATACGAGCAGCTGCTAAAAATTACAACGATGTGTTGATAGTCCCTTCGAGAAATCAGTACGACAGTTTGTTGAAAATCCTGGATACAGAAACGGGCGCTTCTACTCTGTCCGAAAGAAAGAAAATGGCTAAAGAGGCCTTTGCTATTTCTTCGGAGTATGATTCCGCGATCTTAAAATATTTTAGCGCAGAGGATGTTCCAAATGACAATTCTACAAAGCCAACAAACGGGTTTAGCTCGAAGTCGAGTACGCTTAGGTACGGTGAGAATCCGCATCAGCAAGCCGTGTTTTTAGGGGATCTTGATGCTATGTTTGATCAAATTCATGGTAAGGAATTATCTTACAATAATTTATTAGATGTTGATGCGGCGGTAAACTTAATGAGTGAGTTTACTGATACGACCTTTGCAATATTGAAGCACAACAATGCTTGCGGTCTGGCGTCAAGGGATTCTTTGGTGGATGCATGGAATGCTGCTTTGGCTGGTGATAATGTATCTGCCTTTGGAGGTATTTTAATTACTAATGTTGAGGTAGATGGAGAAACAGCAGAAGAGATAGGCAAGATATTTTTTGAGGTGATTATCGCTCCGTCTTACTCAGATGAAGCACTGGATGTGCTCAAGTCAAAGAAAAACAGAAGGATTTTGGTTCAAAAAGAAGTTGAACTTCCGAAAAAACTGGTTAGGACTGTACTCAATGGAATGTTGGAGCAGGACAAAGATTCAAAAATGGAAACGCCTGCTGATATGGAGACGGCCACAGAGTTGGAGCCAACGGATGATCAAAAGCGTGACTTGGAGTTTGCCAATAAATTGGTGAAGCATTCAAAATCCAATACAATTATATTGGCCAAGGATATGCAAATGATTGCAAGTGGCGTGGGCCAAACATCGAGAGTGGACGCATTGGAACAGGCGATTGCAAAGGCGGGCAGATTTGGATTTGATCTGAGCGGAGCGGTAATGGCATCAGATGCATTTTTTCCCTTCCCTGATTGCGTTGAAATTGCGCATAAGGCAGGAGTGAATGCAGTTATTCAACCTGGTGGTTCAATAAAGGATAACGACTCGATTGAATATTGCAACGCCAATAAAGTGGCCATGGTTTTTACAGGAGTAAGACATTTTAAACATTAAGTAACAGGTAGTATGGGATTCTTTGATTTTTTGACTCAGGAGATAGCGATAGACCTTGGCACTGCCAATACGCTTATCATTCACAATGATAAGGTGGTCGTTGATGAGCCGTCTATAGTGGCCATTGACATTCGTACTGGAAAAATTCTCGCAGTTGGTAAAGAGGCGATGCTTATGCACGGGAAAACCCATGATAATATCAGAACAATACGTCCACTTAAAGATGGTGTTATCGCTGACTTTGACGCGGCAGAACATATGATCCGAGAGATGATTAAGATGATCAACCCGGGGAAAAGATTGTTCTCACCTTCTTTGAAAATGGTTATCTGCATCCCATCTGGAATTACAGAGGTTGAGAAAAGAGCAGTAAGGGACTCAGCAGAGCACGCTGGAGGCAAGGAGGTTTATCTGATTTATGAACCTATGGCAGCCGGAATTGGTATCGGGATAGATGTCGAAGAACCCAATGGTAACATGGTTGTAGATATTGGAGGAGGCACGAGTGAAATTGCTGTATTGGCTTTAGGTGGAATTGTGTGTAACAAATCCATTCGAATTGCTGGTGATAACTTTACGAACGATATTGAAGATCATATGCGAAGACAACACAACATTCTTGTTGGTGAGCGCTCAGCAGAGGCAATTAAAATTGAAGTCGGAGCAGCGATGGAGGACATAGACAATCCTCCTCCGGATTTTGCAATTCATGGGAGAGATTTAATGAGTGGAATTCCGAAGGAGATAACGGTGTCTTACGCCGAAATTGCTCATGCCTTGGACAAAACAATAGCAAAAATCGAGGAAGCGATACTCGCAACTTTGGAAATTACACCTCCGGAACTTTCGGCAGATATCTATAGAACGGGAATATACCTCGCAGGTGGAGGGTCTTTGTTGAGGGGTTTGGATAAACGACTTGCGATTAAGACGAAATTACAAGTACATGTTGCGGAGGATCCCTTGAGAGCAGTAGCTCGGGGCACTGGAATAGCACTTAAGAATGTTAAGAATTTCCCATTCTTAATCCGATAATTGTTGATTGTATTTTTAGATTACCTTGAAGGCCGAAATATCAATAGGTAATGCGCAGCATAATATTGTTCATTTGGAGAAATAATTTCATCTTCCTTTTTCTTCTATTTGAATCTTTTTCCGCCTACTTACTCGTTCAAAATAATTCCTTCCAGCGGGCGAGCTTCTTGAACTCATCAGATTTTATTGCAGCCAATTTATATGAGTCGTTCGACAACATGACGGGTTACTTCGGGTTGAGAGAGGAAAACGAGCGCTTGGCAGAAGAAAATGAAGAGCTCTATGGACAATCAATCATGTCATACGTGCAATTCGTTGACGGTGAATTTATACACAATGACACCGTGTATCACCAACAGTACACCTACCTCAATGCCAGAGTCATTAATAATTCAATCAATAAACGAAATAACTACCTCACGCTTAACAGAGGCACAAATCAGGGGGTAGAAAGGGAAATGGGTGTTATTTCAAGCTTAGGAGTTATAGGTATTGTGAAAGACGTGTCGGCCAATTTTTCTACGGTACTTTCTTTGCTGCATGCGGATTCAAGAACAAGTGTTAAAATATTGGGGAAGGACTATTTTGGATCAGCAATATGGAATGGCGATGATTTTACATTTGGTACAGTTACAGAGTTGCCAACGCATATAAGGATCAATAAAGGGGACAAGATTGTCACAAGCGGATTTTCAGCCATATTTCCGGAAGGATTGAGAGTAGGGATTGTTGAAGATATTGACATAGTTGCTGGGGATAAATCATACACACTGAAAATTAAATATGCTTCAGACTTTGCTAGTCTGGCAAATGTATATCTGGTAAGCAATCTTTTAAAAGTAGAGCAAAGCCATTTGGAGGACACAACACTTCAGGAATAGAAAATTATCCAATGTTTAATCAAATAATTAGTAATTCACTTCGATTTGTATTTCTAATCCTGTTTCAAGTATTTATCTTGAATAACATTCAGCTTGGTGGTTATCTTAACCCTTACCTATACGTTCTATTTATTCTAATGCTTCCATTTGAAACACCCAGGGGTCTGTTGTTGCTTCTGTCATTTCTACTGGGAATTTCAGTTGATATGTTTTCCAATACAATTGGAATGCACGCAATGGCATGTTTGTTACTTGCGTTTCTTAGGCCGTACATCGTGACATACATTTCACCTCGGGGAGGTTATGATTTCGGAGCTCAGCCTACAGTGAAGGACATGGGGTTTAACTGGTATTTATCGTATGTAGGAATACTCATACTGGCGCATCATGTACTTCTGTTCAACCTTGAAGTTTTTAGATTGGCAGAATTTTTTCCAACGTTGTACCGGACATTATTGAGCTCCCTTTTTACATTGGTTCTGGTAATAATTTCCCACTATATAATATCGGGTAAGAAAAGCTGACACATGCAAGACTTATCGTCCAGAAAGGAAATTGTAATTCTCATTTTCATTACGGTGGGTATAATTTTTTTGATCCGCTTGTTCTATATCCAGGTTATTGATGATAGCTACAAGCTATCTGCAGAGAATAATGTGCTTAGGTACGTTACGGAGTATCCTGCTCGAGGGCTGGTATATGACCGCAATGGAAAGGTGATGGTATACAACCAGCCAGCGTATGATTTGATGGTCATTCCTAAGCATGTCAAAACCCTTGACACCCTTGATTTCTGTAATCTGATAGACATAACTAAAGATGAGTTTTTAGTTAAGTTGAAGAAGGCAAAGAGGTATTCTTATTACAAGCCCTCGATATTTCAAGAACAGCTTAATTCAGAAACATATGCCGCATTGCAGGAGAAGATGTACAAGTTTGATGGATTCCTTGTGTATAACCGCTCATTGCGAAAATACCCATACAACGCCGCTGCCAGCTTGTTGGGCTATATAAATGAAGTAAGCGGCAGAATCATTGAAAAGGACAGTTATTACTCCTCTGGCGACTATATCGGAGCTAGTGGAGTTGAAAAATCATACGAGAAGGAGTTAAGAGGCAAGAAGGGAGTAAAGGTGTTCATGGTTGACGTGTTCAATCGGGTTAAAAGCAGTTTCCGCGAGGGAGCCCATGATACATTACCAGAGCCAGGGACTAATTTGAAATCGACTATTGACATTGAATTGCAACAGTTAGGTGAAAAGTTAATGAAGAACAAAAGAGGTAGCCTGGTGGCGATTGAACCTTCAACAGGTGAAATACTTGCCATGGTCACCAGTCCTACTTACGATCCAAATCTTCTCGTTGGTCGAGTTAGATCTGAAAACTATTTAAAACTGCAACGAGACACGCTTGTTCCATTGTTCAACAGGGCACTTATGGCTCAATATCCACCGGGTTCAATTTTTAAGCTTGTTCAGGCTCTCATTGCCTTGCAGGAAAAAGCCATAACACCACAGACTATGTTCACATGTAACAAGAGACTCGTTAATTGCCACAATCATCCTTATCCGCTAGATGTGTTTGGCTCTATACAACACTCCTGTAATCCATATTACTACATGGTGTTTAAAAGAATTCTTAATCAAGGCAAAAGCTCCAATATATTCATTGACACAGAAATTGGATTTGCAAAATGGAGAGAGCACATTGGTAATTTTGGCTTGGGTCAAAGGCTGGGCGTTGACATACTCTCGGAGCAGAGGGGAAATATCCCAACCATCGAGTACTACGACAAGATTTATGGCCGTCGCCATTGGAAGTTTGAAACGGTTTATTCGCTAGGTATAGGCCAGGGAGAAATTCTTGTAGTTCCCCTGCAAATGGCGAATTTGGCTGCCATTTTTGCCAATAGAGGGTATTACATAACGCCCCACGTTATTAAAAAGAATAATAGTGATATGGACATTCACTATACCAAAATTGAGGAGAAGTACTTTAATCTCGTAGCAGACGCTATGGCAGAGGTTGTAATGCGGGGAACAGCAAGACGGGCACAGGTTGACAGTATTACAGTTTGTGGAAAGACTGGAACAGCCGAAAATCCACACGGTGAAGATCATTCAGTTTTTATTGCCTTCGCTCCTAAGTATAATCCTCAAATAGCGGTATCTGTGTATGTCGAAAATTCTGGATTTGGAGGAACCTGGGCGGCACCAATTGCGAGTTTGATTATTGAAAAATACCTGACCCGAAGGCTATCAAATCAGGCCAAGTTAAATAGAATATTGGAGGCTGATTTCATTCATAAAACTGCTGAACCTAACTAAGAATGAGAAAGGGAATATCATTGATTGACAGCATTGACTGGGGTATTATTGTGATTTATCTCGTATTGGTCCTCATGGGCTGGGCCAACATCTACGCAGCGGTATACAGTGAAGAGCATCAGAGCATTTTTGACTTTTCGCAAAGCTACGGTAAGCAATTAATCTGGATATTGACGGCGATTGTAATTGCCATAGCAGTGCTGGCAACGGATAGGCAGTTCTTTGTAGCTTTTGGATTTCCTATATATGTACTGATGATGCTTGCGCTCGTTGCAGTATTGATATTCGGTAAGGAGATCGGAGGTTCAAAATCATGGTTCGTTTTTGGGGCATTCAGTTTTCAGCCTGCAGAGTTTGCAAAATTTGCTACCTGTATGGCAGTTGCAAAATATTTGAGTTTGCTGAATATTAAGATATCGAATTTGAAGACTAAGCTGGTCTGCATGACATTGATTGCAATTCCTTTGGGATTGATCTTGCTTCAGGGAGATGCCGGATCGGCTTTGGTGTATTTGTCTTTTGTGTTTCTCATGTATAGGGAGGGCTTGTCTGGAAATTTTTTGCTCGCTGGTCTATTCGCAATAATCTTGTTTATCGTTACCCTAGTTCTACAAGACACTACTATCAATTTACCTTTTGAAATTGTTGTTTCTGGCAAATCAGTTCTGGTAACCGTTCTTGCGTTAATTAGCAGCTTGATTTTAATACCCTTCATTAAAAACCGGTCCAACAGGGGAGGTTTTACCATGTTACGTGATGTTTCAGTGGTGGTTGTCATAACATTGATATTATCGGTTTCCTTCATCTACAGTGTCGATTATGTTTTTGATGAAGTGCTCAGCGATCATCAGCGAAGTAGGATAAATGAATTATTGGCCATTAAGTCGGATCCGAAGGGAGCAGGATACAACGTAAATCAGTCAAAGATCGCTATAGGTTCAGGGGGGATGTTCGGCAAAGGCTACTTGCAAGGCACGCAGACTAAATTCGATTTTGTACCTGAGCAAAGCACAGACTTCATCTTCTGTACAGTGGGGGAGGAATGGGGCTTTCTGGGAAGCTTTGTGGTGATTTCGCTCTTTATAACATTTCTGATTAAAATAATTTTGATGGCAGAACGACAGCGATCAGCCTTTAGTAGGATATTTGGCTATGGTCTGGCTTCAATAATTTTTTTCCACGTGGCTGTGAATATAGGGATGACCATCGGGTTGGCTCCAGTTATTGGAATACCATTGCCGTTTTTTAGCTATGGCGGCTCCTCACTCTGGGGCTTTACTATACTCTTATTTGTGTTTATTAAGCTCGACGCTTACAGGCTGGATTCCTTCAGATAAATAAATAGGTCGTTCAGAGCTAATTCGCTAATAGAACTTAAACCTGTTATCGACAACATTGGCGTTTTTCTTAAGAGCGTTGAATACTTCGTACTCTACTCTCGCCTGTACATTACTACCCAATCTTGATTGACTGGCCGTTAGGTCTTCAACAACTGGGGCAGCCGTGTATTCTTCTATTACAAATACAAATACTCCAGAATTGCCTTTGAATGCTGAAGACATTTCTCCCTTCTTAGACCCGTAGATATGTCCAATTAGGCTTGGCTCTCTTCCTACACCTGCAAGATTGAACGAGGAGAAAGTGATGTTTTTTGCGGATTCTACCTGAAGATCAAATTCCTTGTTATTCGCCGATAGGTTATATGCCAAATCCTCCACATTTTGATCATCATTTTCGGCAATTTTGGTCTTCACATAATTTGCCTTCTTCTCTTTCCGAGCATCTATTTCAGTTTCTGCTCGGATATCTTCAAGCGTTGCGTAGCCCTCTTCCTTTATTGAGGTCAACACGGCTACCAAAAATTTATTACCCAATTCAAATGGCCCAGATACCGTTTCAGGTTCTACTTTATAAGCCCATCTTATCACTTCTCTGGGGGAATCCAGACCGACAATTGATTTCTCTCCTTCAAGAAGATCTTGAGCAACTCTAACAACTTTACCGATTTCTTCAGCTTTTCCTTCAAATTCTTCAACGGATTTGGTTGATCCGGCGAATTTGTTTGCCTGAGCATAAATCCCTGCAAATGTTTTAGAACTTGGTTCAATTCTTCTGTCTACTGTCGCGATTTTGACTTTAATTATTGGTTCTGTCATTTCCAGTATTTCGATAATGTGAACGCCAAACTGCGTTTCAACCCGCAATAAGTCGCCAATAGAACCTGAAAAACAAGAGTCGTTAAATGCCTTAACCATTGTTCCCTCAGCAAACCATCCCAGTTCTCCACCTTCAACTTTAGAGCCGGGGTCGTCCGAAAGAGTAGTTGCCAGCAATGCAAAGTCAGAGCCGTTGTTCAATAGGTCCATGATGCTATCAGCTTTTACTACGTGTGAAGTGTCTCCTGAAACTTTAATTGCAACAAGTATATGTCGTGCCTTAACTGAATCTGGCCTCATTGCAGTCTCTACTAGCTTTACCAATTTGTAGGAGCCATCCTCAATATAGGGTCCTACCATGGTTGTTGAGTCCGCATCGGAATCAAATATGGTAGAATCAATTGCGCTGGACAGCATACCCTGTTTAACAAAAATATCTGCGAATCGAGTATCAGAATTCATATTAACAAACGATGATATCTCCTCAATTCCATAAACGTCTTGGAGCTCTTCGGTCTTTCTATTTATCCAATCTTCAATTAAAAGAGAATCGTCATTAGAAGGGAATACATCAAAGGATATATACTCCAAAGATCTTGATGCTTTTTGCTCATGTTCCTTTTTATGTTCCTCATAGTACTTCTTTACATCGCTCTCTTCAAGGGTTACAATACTGTCTGGAACATCATTATACCGTTGCACGGCATATTTGATTTAATACTTGAGTTAAACGCTTCATAGTCTCTTTGGGCTTCTCTACGCGTTATATACAAGCCTTTTTTTATCAGCGTAAAGTATTTTATAGATAGCTGATCCTTTTTTATTGTTTGTTCTAGCGGAAGCCATTGAGCTCGCGACTTTCCGCTCGGATCGCTGTCCATGTTTTTTAGAAAGTTAATTACATCACCAGCATTAAAAGCGCCTGTTTCCGGATTAGAAAAAGCTTGAACTACAATGGCGTGAGGATTAGATCCAGTAACAAGATCAAATATCTCATCTGGATGAACAGTTACACCAATGTGGCTGTACTCAGCTCCCATTATTATCTCATTTAACCATTGCACCCACGTTTGGTCTCGAAGTAAATCTGTTGTCTGAGCATCAATTGAAGCACTACCAGATTGTTCTTTATAATTTTCAATGGCATCTTGTACTTTCAGGTCAAACTCCCTTGCTGGGATAATTTCTCCACCTACCTCACCAATTTCAAATTGATTGGTACTTGTTAACGATCCTCCTGGACCTAGTAAATCGCCGAGAATAAAGGCTAATAACGCCGTACCAACGAAAATAGCAATGAGAAAACCTCCTTTTCTCCTGATGTCACCAATTAAAGCCATGCAATGATAATTTGAAATAAAGATGAAATTCCTACTCTATTTTTGTAGGGAGCGCGAATATACAAAAGATCAAGTTATTTATGTTGAGACTTCCCCCTTTGCGTGAATAGTCAAACGCACCTTCTCGATTCGCGTTTCACTCACTTCTGTTATGTCGAATAAAAAGTTCTCAATTTTAATTATTTGATTCACA
>NVRZ01000092.1 GCA_002401055.1 Bacteroidota bacterium | reverse complement strand
CATCCTGGCCAGCCAATAAACAGCGGCGTTAGGATCGCTTCCCCTGATTGACTTGATAAATGCGGAGATGATATCATAATGTTGTTCACCAGCTTTATCGTAAATCGCAATGTTTTGTTGAACCTGATCCATTACCATTTTATTGGTAATGTTGATGGTCCCTTTGTCTGCAGAATCTACCAGTAATTCCAGAATGTTTAACAACTTGCGTGCGTCGCCTCCCGACAGCCTCAGGAGTGCTTCGTCTTCTTTGATCACGATCTTTTTCTTATTTAAAGATGCGTCATTCTTTATCGCTAAATCTAGCATCTGAAGCAATTCTTTTTTCCCCAGGGGTTTTAAGATATACACCTGACAGCGAGAGAGAAGAGGTGTGATCACCTCAAAAGATGGGTTCTCGGTAGTTGCACCTATCAACGTGATGATACCCTGCTCAACTGCTCCGAGCAAGGAATCTTGTTGAGATTTACTGAAGCGATGAATTTCATCAATGAACAAAATAGGGTCAGAACCTTCAAAATTTAGTTCAGTCTCCTGCCTTTTTGCTTTTTCAATAACCTCTCGAACATCTTTCACCCCACTGTTAATTGCACTCAGGGAATAAAACGGACGCTTAAGTTGTTCGGAGATAATTAGCGCAAGTGTTGTTTTACCTACGCCTGGAGGTCCCCACAAGATCATCGAAGGAATGCGACCGCTATTTATGGCAGTTCGCAGAACGGCATCCTTTCCTACAAGATGCTCCTGACCTATATATTCGTCTAAATGCTTAGGGCGTAAGCGTTCTGCTAGTGGTTGGCTTCTGTTCATGGCTGTCTGAAATATTCAGCAACCACTAATTTATGATTTTATCTTTTCCGAGTCCTCTGAAAAGAATTTTAAATACCGTACCCTTTTGATCTTTCTTCTCTATTGTGCCATCAATTTGTTCTACCAAGATCCTGACCAATTCCATCCCCAATGTTCCGGTACTTTCTTCCAATATATCTTTACTGGTTCCAATTCCATTGTCACCAACAATTAACTTATACTTTCTGTCTTCTGTGGTATCAAGGAAAATATGAATCTTGCCAGCAGTTTTATTTTCAAAAGCATACTTAATGGAGTTCGTTATTAACTCGTTCAAAATTAGCCCCATTGGTATGAGCGTGTCAATTTCTAAGGATTCGACTGAGATTTGTACGTCTAGAGTAATATGTTTGTCGTAGCTGTAGGATTTAATAAGATTATGCGCAAGTAGGTTTACGTACTCCGTGATATTGATATGAGCAAGATCCGCAGACATATACATCTTTTCATGTATGAGGGCCATGGATTTAATCCTGTCCATTGATTTTTGAAAAATATCTTGTACACTCTTATCTTTTATATAGCCAGATTGAATACTTAGTAAACTATTGATGATCTGTAAGTTGTTCTTCACCCGATGGTGAATTTCTTTCAAAAGCAATTCTTTTTCATCCTTCTCCTTGGTTATTTCAGTAATCCTTCTTTCTACCTCGTCCGTTAGGTTTTTCTTAGAATCCTGAAGTTGTCTCGTTCGTGCATATATGAACCCGTAAACAATAAGTATAATACCTGATGTTCCAAAAACATAAAACCACCATGATCTCCAAAAAGGAACTCGTACTTCGAAATTAAAAGTTGTAGGTTCCGCATTCCATATATCATCGCTATTAGCAGATAATATCTTGAAAGTATATGTTCCTGGTGGGATATTAGAATAGGTGGTGCTTCTTTCTTTAGTTTCTGGTGACCAATCTAGATCAAAGCCCTCAAGTTTAAAAGAATATCTAACCTTCTCTGGATACTTATTTGAGATTCCCACATAGTCAAATGTCAGATGGTTCTGATTGTGCGGAAGAGATAAGGCATTGGGAAGCTTGAACCAGGATTGGGATCCTTTGCTATATTGTACCAGGTCAACGTTGTCAAAGAACAATTTTACGTTGGTTATATGGGTTGATACTTCCACTTGATTGGTGAAGTCTTCCTTAGGGTCATATTTAATCGCTCCTTTGATCGTTCCAAACCATAATTTTCCTTTGGAATCTTTACAAACCGCCCGGGTGTTGCATTCAATTCCTCTAAAACCTTCCTCCTTTCCGTAATTTTTAATAAAAGCCAACTCACCGTATTCATCCAATATCACTTTATCAACGCCCTTATTGGTTCCCACCCATAGATTTCCTACATCGTCTAGTGTCATCAGATATATAGTGTTAGATGAGAGGCCATCTGCCTCTGAGTACGTTTTGAATTTTATACCATTATATCGGACAATACAACGATCAGTTCCAAACCAAATATTTCCGGCTTTATCCTCTACAATTGATCCGATATATGAATTGCAAAAACCATCTGAAGGGCCATATACTGTGAACTTTTCTCCATCCCATTTATTCACACCGGCTCCAGTTCCGAACCACATCATTCCTTTACTATCTTGAATCATGCAATGAATGTAGTTATGGCTTAATCCGTCAGCGGTTGAATAGTGTTTGAATGTCCGTCCGTCGTATTTCATCAGGCCACCTCCATAAGTACCTATCCATAAATTTCCATCAAAGTCCGTCATCAATGACCTTATGTGATTGGAACTTAGTCCATCTCGCTCAGTAAAATTTCGGAAGCTATTTTGAGTGTATCTAGACAGCCCGTTTTCTGTTGCGAACCATAATTTTTCGCCGTCTTTTATAATTGCACGTACGCTGTTACCTGCAAGGCCATTTTTAGTGGTAAAGTGTTTGACCTCCTCACCATTGTATCTATACGCTCCATCGCTTGAGGTACCAACCCAGATGTTTTTATATACGTCCTCTACAATAGAAAATATGTTATTGTTTTGCAATCCTTCAATATTCTCGTAATAAGTAAATATCTCACTCGAAAATTTTACTGCTCCACCTCCAATCGTTCCAAACCAAATGTTTCCAATTTGGTCTTCGCATATAGACAGAATAACATCACTGCCCAAACCATTTTCATATTTGTAGGAGGTAATTTCGTCTTTAAAAACTTTATATACTCCTTTCCCATTTGTCGCTATCCATATATTTCCCTTGCTATCTGCTTTTATGCACGTAACGCTCACATTGTTAATTCCCGCTTCAACTCCAATTTGTTCAAAATCAAACTCACCGCTTTTGATACTGTTTTTGGATAGTTTTAACGCACCCTTTCGTTCGGCTCCTATCCACATATTACCTTCCAAATCTTGGGTAATGCAACGAATGTCGCTGTAAGGAAGGCCATCAGTAGCAACAATTTTCTTGAATGTGCCGTCTTTAAATACGTTAATGCCACGATCCGTTCCTATCCATATCGATCCATCTTCGGCTTTGAACAAACATTTAATTGTGTTGCTAACCAGTCCATTATCTCGCGTGATGGTCGAAAATTCGTAGCCACCATCTGTAATGCCAATACCTCCATTTGATCCTATCCAAACCCTGTCATCATCGTCAACTACTAAGCAGGTTGTTTCATCCGAAACAAGTCCGTCTCTTCTTCCAACTGTAAGGAATCCTTTTCCGTTGAATCGTGTAACTCCTCCCCAAGTAGCACTAATCCAAATATTTCCATTACTCGTTTCAGCAATACCCGTGATGATTGGTCCACCTAAACCATCTTTTTCCTTGTACTGTTTGAAAGTAATTCCGTCATACTGACACACACCTCCTCCGGCAGTCCCAAACCACAAATATCCACGGCGATCTTCGAATATCACATTCACCTGTGATTGCGATAGACCTTCATTTACAGAGTATGTTTCAAAATTATATTGCTGGGCAAGTGAATTGCCAGCAATACATAAAGAAAAAATGAAATATGATACTAATCTTTTCAAGCTAATACCTGATTTGAAAAAGAGCGCTAATCTAGCAATATTGACTTCATTTTAAGCCCTGTTTAGCTCAATATGCGAATTAACCATATAGAAACTGATTAAACAGGTACTAATAACCAAAGCATAAATGTATTTAGCTATCGGTAGGTTAAAACCAATTTGAATTAACCCGATCTAATACGAAGAAATGTAGTATTTGGTTATAAGGTAGGTTAGATAATGGATTTAATCAGTAATCTTGGTTCGCATCACGGCCAATGCATCCAGAATATTTTGCAGGCTTTCTTTATTAACCGAATCAGAGCTCTCCAGTGAATTATACGTGATTAGTATCTGATTGAGTCCCTCAATAACTTCGGCAAATCCACTTTCACTTGCATATTCTTCAAGAAAATTGAGCAGGTTGGCAAGATGGAGCTTCTGCTCGTACACTTGATTTGCCAATTCAAGGTTATCAGTTATAAGTTCAGAGTTAATCAGCATGCTCACTGCAATGTGTTGACTTTCCAACCAGCTTCCAGCAGAGATAAGTCCCATTGTTTTGAGTTGTTCATTCGTTTTTAAATATTCTTCCATTGCAACAAAGGCATCATCAATAATTACCATAGTCGAATCGCTATTACCCATATTTGTTTCAAATCTCTTGCTCGCAACTCGATCCAATACATCTACAAAGCCTAGTTCTTGAGCCAATTCCCTTGAAGCCGCAAAATACCGGATACTCTGTTGTTGCTGCTCATACAATGTAAAATATCCCATATCTGCCATATATATTCCGTAATTTAAGGCTATTGTAGCAGAGCCTGTATAGTTTCCACGTTTTTCTACTGGGTTAGTCAAACTCTCGTGAAAATTTACCCCAGCCTTTTTAAGTACATGAAAAGTTTTCAATGGAGAAGGGATATTTGCTATGAATGTGTGGAATTTGAAATCAGCTAAATCGTCTGTTATTCCCTCTTTTACTTCTTCAAGTATATCTTCTGTTGTTACGGCATCATTATTTTCGATTTCCATTTCGTTGGCTTGTTCAGTTGTACAGGCAATGAGTAGACAAGTAGCGCAAGCTAGAGCGATGTATCTGTTTGTTTTCATGGTATCTTTTTTTTAGAAAGGTCAAATATATACAAAACCGGAACATATTTTACGATGGGTTACTAGTGGTATAGTGAATTTGATAAATGGGTAACTTCGCCCATTCACTAGATGCTGATACGCATTAAGTTCTCTTCTTTTATGACTAAAATATTGATCATTCTTATTCTATTATTTCCTGGTAATAATGCAAAGAACAGACTGAAAGAGTTTAATGCAAAACTGGATCATATTGTTCAAGTGTTCAAGTTGAACATACTTGATCGTGACCTGTGCTTGAAACTAAAACTGGATGCATCTAAACTCGCCAGAGACGTGAAGAAATATGTACAAGCAACACCCGACCTGGCGATTTCTATGAAGAGTGAGCTCTTAGAAGTAGCAAAAAAGGGTAAAGCGCTTAATGTCTATATATCTTGTCTACGCGACACAGGAATGTATATTACTTCCTTAAAGCAATTTAATTACGCAAACAATTTTGTATACGGTGATTTGGAATACATGCACAAAGCGCAATACTGTTCGGAAGTATTAATTTTTAGTATTGATGAATTTGTTGCCTACATAGTTAAAAATCCTGAGCCAAAAGGATTTATGATTAGGTATAGTTGGAAAAAACCCCATGAAATTGGAGGAGGGACTATTACGTTACCTGTGTATGAGGAGAGTATTCAAATACTATTCGATAATCAGATGCACCCAGAAAGGCTAGAGGTAGAGCTTTTTAATATTATATGTACCCCTTTCCCAGATTACTAACATCACAATCTGGTATGATTCTTTGTACGTACACAATTCGCTTTTTAGACGTTTTATGGAGTAGCGTAGATAATAAAATTTTTAGAAGTCGGATTCAAGTGTAACTTTGTATGCAAACCAACATTTTTCTGTGAAAGAAGATGGGTACTGTTGCTAGTGATATTTTAAAGAAGAACGGAGAGGAATGCTATCTTATAGCATTGGAGGGCAATAAAAAGGCTGTTATAGACGGAATGGCATCATTCGAATCGGGAGGTGTTGGTGATCTTGTTGTCTTGCCAAATAAAGAAGCGTTTGAAAAGTTAAATGGCCGAACATTTGCTGCTGTTGTTATTCCGAAAGAACTGGAGAAGGAGGCAGGTAATTTCCCAAAAGACACAGCAGTTTTTGTGAGTACTGCAGTTGAACTGAGTCATGCATTACTTAAACAAAAGCTTTTCACACACGATTATTCTAAAGTAGGATGGAAGAAGATTCATTCTTCAGCGGTAATCCATGAAAGCGTAAAAATACCTACGTCAACAAGCATTGGTCCTGGAGTGGTAATTGAGAGAGGCGCAGTCATTGGTAAAAACAGCCGTATTATGTCCAATGCGGTTATCGAACATAATGCGATTATAGGAAGTGATGTTCTAATTCACCCAGGTGTAATTATTGGATGGGAATGCGAAATTGGAGATGAGTGCACCATACTATCAAATACGGTGATAGGTGGTGATGGATTTGGTTTTTCTCAAGATCAACATTTCAATCATCACAGAATTCCACAAACTGGAAATGTGATCATCGGGAAAAAAGTCACTGTTGGCGCCGTGAATACTATTGATCGTGGAACTTACGGATCCACAATTGTAGGGGATGGCTGTATCATGGGCAGTTTATGTCATATAGGCCATAATGTTACTTTGGGGGTAAATTGCATCATGACAGGTGGGTTTCTCTGTGGAGGATCATGTACACTAGGTGATCGGGTGGTTGCAAGTGGAGGAGCTATGTTAAAGGACCATCTCAATATATGTAGTGACGTATATCTTCTACACCGGGCGGGTGTCGTGCAGGATATCACCAAACCTGGAGTGTATGCCGGTTCACCCGTATTGCCAATGCCAAACTATGTAAAAAGCAATGCTATATATGCCCAATTGGATGAAATGAGACAGAAGTTGCGAGAGCTTACAGGCCAAAAGTCTCTTTCAGGTGATGGGACAGGCTCTGCAGAGTCAAAACACTAGGTGTTTTGAAGTGGTCAATTGCCGCAATTTTGTACCTTTGCCCACTGATTGAAAATGAGCATATTTACCTTATTCAATTGCTCGAGCGTACTAACAATAAACTAGAAGATTGATTCCAAGCAGCTACAATAATTCGATAAAGTGTCACAAAGTTGAATTTGCTGTGTCTGTATAGGTAGACTTAAGCAAAGCTTAAGTCATTATGTTGAATGGATATGAAGAGTGAGTTAGAAAAATTGTTGGGAAAAAACCCGGTAGCCATCATCGGAATGGCTTCCATGTTCGCGGGGGCCAAGAACCTTGAAGAATATTGGGAAAATATTGTTGAAGGCGTCGATTGCATTACAGATGTGCCTGATACCAGATGGAGTATTGAAGACTACTACGACCCCGATCCCCTGGTCCCGGATAAGACTTACTGCAAGGTTGGTGGATTTCTTCCAGATATTGATTTTAACCCTATGGAATTTGGGTTACCACCTAATATATTAGAAGTCACAGATGCCTCTCAATTACTGGCTCTTTTGGTGGCTAGAGACGCACTTATCGACGCCGGATATGCCCCAGGATCTGATAAGTTTAGCGCTGAAATCAAAGAAAAAACTGGGGTAGTACTTGGAGTTGGAGGAGGTCAGAAACTCATTACGCCACTTACTGCACGCTTACAGTACCCGGTTTGGCGAAGGGCGCTTCAGGCAAGTGGAATTCCTGAAAATGAAATAGAAGGCATTATAGAGAAAATGAAAACAGCCTATATACCGTGGAATGAAAATTCATTTCCTGGAATGTTGGGGAATGTTATATCAGGAAGAGTTGCAAACCGCTTCGACCTTGGGGGCATAAACAGCGTAGTGGATGCCGCGTGTGCTGCTTCGCTGAGTGCTGTCAAAATGGGACTTAGTGAGCTAATAGAGGGCCGTTGCGATATGATGCTGACCGGTGGGGTTGATACTGACAATTCTCCTTTTATGTACATGAGTTTTAGTAAAACTCCAGCATTCTCTCAGAAAGGAAGTATAAGGCCATTTGACCATGAGTCTGACGGGATGTTGATTGGCGAGGGAGTTGGTATGGTAGTTTGTAAACGTTTGGTTGACGCAGTTAGAGATGGGGATAGAATTTATGCAACGATAAAGGGAATTGGAAGTTCCAGTGATGGTAGATTTAAAAGTGTATACGCACCTCGTCCGAAGGGACAGGCACTGGCAATGCAAAGAGCCTATGATGAAGCGGGGTATGAGGCATCTTCAGTGGGGCTTATAGAGGCGCACGGTACAGGAACAGGAGCTGGTGATCTATCTGAAGGGGAATCCATGAAAATGGTTTTTGGTAAAAATGATGCTACACTTAATCATGTAGCGCTGGGAAGTGTGAAATCACAAATTGGTCATACAAAAGCAGCTGCCGGTGTTGCAGGCTTGATCAAAGCTGCCCTAGCTTTGCACAATAAAGTTTTGCCAGGAACAATTAATGTAACCAAACCCAATCCAAATCTTAATGTAGAGACCTCGCCGGCTTATGTTAACTCAGAGACTAGGCCTTGGTTTAAGAAGTCTACAGAGGCTCCGCGAAGGGCAAGTGTAAGCGCTTTTGGCTTTGGAGGAGTAAATCTACATGTTGCACTTGAGGAAGTTAAGGAAGAACAAAAAGGGAAATACCGAACTCATAATAAGCACAAAATAGTTTTGCTAAGCGGAGATGATGCTAATCAGCTAATCGCAGATTGTGACTCTCATATCGAGCAGCTTCGGGGAGATGATCCAAAAGACTACTTAACCAAACTGAGTATTCAGTCGCAATCAGATAATATTTCAAAGAAAAATGCACGCTTGGGTTTTGTGGCCAGTGATGTTGAGGAAGCACTCGATAAGCTGATTGTTGCGAAGGAGCTGCTTCAAGAAAAACAGGCTGAGACCAGCTGGGAACAACCTCTTAAAGGAATATGGTTCAGAAATAAAGCGGAATCAATAAGTGGGAAAGTGGTTGCCCTCTTCGCAGGACAAGGCTCACAATATGTGAATATGGGCAAGGAATTGGCAATGTCATACCCTGCGATACGCGATTCATTTGGTAAAACCAATAGGAATTTTGTCAAAGCAAAGGAGAAGCAGTTAACGGATTATGTTTTTCCTATTCCTGTGTTTAGTGATGATGAACGTGCACAGCAAGAAGAACAACTTACGCATACGGAACTGGCTCAACCATCGATAGGTGCGCTTACCGCAGGCATGTATCGTTTACTGGAAAGTGCAGGATTTACTGCTGATTTTTATGCTGGACACAGCTTGGGTGAAATAAGCGCATTATGGGCTGCTGGGGTGATTGATGACAAAGCATACTATGCTCTTGTAAAAGCCAGAGGCGCTGCCATGGGTGCAAAATACAAAGGTGATCGAGGTTCGATGCTTGCGGTGAAGTCAGATGTTAGCACACTAACTCCTTTTATCAAGTCGTTCAAGGATGTTAAGATAGCCAACCAAAATTCAGACACTCAAGTAATACTTGGTGGAGGAACAGCCAGTATTAAAGAGCTGGCGGAAAAGCTAATTGGAGAGGGAATGGTTGCGAAAATACTTCCGGTATCGGCTGCATTTCACACTCCATTCGTGAAGCATGCACAGAAACCTTTTGCTGCGAAAATAAAGGGTACAAAATTCAAGACAAGCAAGAAAAAAGTCTATTCAAATACAACGGGTAAAGTTTATGAGAATAAGATAGCTTCCTATAAATCTACTTTAACCAAGCATATGTTGAGTACGGTCTTGTTCAAGGAGCAGATCGAGAATATACATAAGGACGGAGGACGAATCTTTGTTGAATTTGGACCCAAAAGCATTCTTTCTAATCTGGTAAAAGAAATTTTAGCTGATAAAGAGCATTTGAGTATTGCGTTGAACAGCAATGCAAAAAAAGACAGCGATGTGCAGCTAAGAGAAGCTGTGGTGCAGTTAGTTGTACTAGGAATGGATCTTCAAGATTTTGATAAATTTCGAACTGAATACACTGAACCCATACCAAAAGGAAGTATAAGCGTAAAGATTAGTGGAAATAATTATGTTTCCGAGCCTACAAAACAAAAGCATATTCAGGCTATGGGTGACGTAACTGTTAGAGCAGCTCAACCAACCACTGATACCAATCAAGAAATAGTAACAAATACTGAAGAGGACATTGAAATGACAAAACAGGATCGTGAAAGACTCGATAAACTCGATACTGATCTGAATAGTCTGAAAGGACAGCAGGACAGGGTTGAGCAAATGCTTCAGCAACTCGTTAATATACAGCAAGCTGCAATAGCACCATTCATACAACAACCTATTGCTCCTTTGGAGCAAGCTGCACCGCCAATTGCGACGTCAGCTGTTGCACCCGTACAGCCGTTTGTTGAATCAACTCCAGTACCGGTTACGACTCCTAAGCCAGCACCGGCTCCAGTTGCATCTCAACCAGTTGCCCCTGCGGTGACTGCTCCGGTTGCGACTCCGTCAGCGCCCAAACCAAGCCCTATTGTTGAGCAAGCAGCTACGACTCCAACACCAGCACCTGTATCAGCTCCACCTGTATCAGCTCCACCTGCAGCAGCTCCACAGAGTGGCGTAGATAATGGAAGCATTGAAAAATTGTTGCTTGAGGTAATTGCTGAAAAGACT
>NVRZ01000091.1 GCA_002401055.1 Bacteroidota bacterium | reverse complement strand
GAATACTCCATTTATACAATCCCAGGAGAGGCGGAATGGACGGTAATCCTTAACAAGAGCAAGGCTAATTGGGACAAAGACGATTACAAAATTGAGGATGATGTGGCTAGATTCACGGTAAAACCAACTACGTTGACGAATGCAGTGGAGTCTTTTACCATTGACTTTTCCACCTTTACCAATGACGGAGCCAATTTGGAACTGTCTTGGGAAAAGACAAAAATCAGCATTCCCATTAAGGTCTATACAAATGATGCAGTTATGGCGTCCATCAAGAAAAACATTCTCGATGGGCCCAGTGCAAATGATTACCGACGAGCTGCACAATACTACCTACAAGAGGAGAAGGAGCTAGAAACGGCATTGGAATGGATCAATATAGCTATTGAAAAGAAAGACGATGCATTTTGGTATGTCCACAACAAAGCGGAAATTCTCGCCAAGCTTGGAAAGAATAAAGATGCAATCAAAGCAGCCGAGAAGTCCATGGAAATGGCCAAAGTTTATAAGGATGGAGACTTCGGTTATATAAAGCGAAATGAGGAGCTTATAGCTAAGATGAAAGCGAAGTAAATAGTGTCCGGGCACTTCGGCTCCGCTCAGCGTCCGGTCATGTTCAGAGGGCGCGCTCAGAGGGAGACGGGCACTTCGGCTCCGCTCAGCGTCCGGTCATGCTCAGGGGGCGCGCTCAGAGGGAGACGGGCACTTCGGCTCCGCTCAGTGTCCGATCAACTATTTCTTGGTAATGAACTGAAGTAAGTAGCCAAATACCACTACCAGTACACAACCCACTACGTTGTACCATAGGTAACCCATTTCTAACCAGCCAGTTGCGGTACCGTTAGAGTTGATATAGTGTACGTAGATTACACAGGCCTCAGCCATTAGTGAAGCGTAAAAGACCGCATTTCCCCCGATGTATTTCACATAAAAGGCAACAACAAATATCCCCAGAATCGTTCCATAGAACAGCGATCCCAAGAGATTGACTGCCTGAATCAGGTTTTCAAACAAGGAGGCATAGGTGGCGAAAATAATGGCCAGAATTCCCCACAACAATGTAAACCACTTGGATGAGTTCAAATAGTGCTTATCGCTTCCCTTCCTGAACAGAGAACGCTTGTAAAGATCAATGGTGGAGGTAGAAGCCAGCGCGTTTAACTCCGAAGCCGTTGAAGACATCGCCGCGGAGAACATCACAGCAAACAGCAATCCTATCAGGCCAATCGGTAAATGATCCATTACAAAAGTCATGAAGATGTAGTCCTTGTCGTTGGTCTCAGCATCGGGATTTGATTTTTTAACCAGAGCCTTGACCTCATCCCTGATTTCAATAGACCTTTTTTCCAGTGCCAATGCCTCGGCAGTACCTCTCTCTATGGCTGCTTCATCATTTTGTTCAATGGCTAAGACGAGATCACTCAGCTCCTTCTTTTTCTCATTGAAAACTAATTCATAATCCTGCTCCATTACCTTCAATTCTTCAGCGTAAACTGTATGCTCAAGCTTTTCTTTTTCAACCTTGTTGAAAAACACGGGAGGCATAGTAAACTGATAGAAAACGAAAACCATCACGCCTATGAACAGAATGATAAACTGCATAGGAATTTTAAGGAGTCCGTTCATGATCAGCCCCAGTCTGCTCTCCTTGACTGATCTACCAGATAGATATCGCTGAACCTGCGACTGATCCGTACCAAAATAGGACATGAACAAAAAGAGCGAGGCGGTTATCCCGGACCAGAAATTATAGCGGTCGCTCAGCTCAAATTCAAAGTTTACCACATTCAGCCGCTCCATTTTACCAGCGACATGCAATGCATCAATAAAGCCAATATTATCAGGGAGCATTGAAATCACCATGATACCGGCAATGATCATCCCTCCCATCATCACCAGCATTTGTTGCTTTTGAGTTTGTGTTACGGCTTTGGTTCCACCAGACACCGTGTAGATGATCACAAGGAAGCCTATGACAATACAGGTGAGTGTGAGGTCCTTATCTAGCAGGGTAGACAATATGATGGCAGGCGCATAAATGGTGATGCCTGCAGCCAATCCGCGTTGAACAAGAAATAGTATGGCTGCCAGAGTTCTCGTCTTGAGGTCGAATCGGCTCTCGAGAAATTCATATGCCGTATAAACCTTGAGCTTATAGTAGATTGGAACAAAGGTTACGGACAAAATGATCATGGCAATTGGTAAGCCAAAATAAAATTGTATAAAGCCCATACCATCCGTGTAGGCCTGTCCTGGTGTGGATAAAAATGTGATGGCACTAGCTTGAGTTGCCATGATAGAAATACCTATACCCCACCATTTCGCATCGTTACCGCCTTTCAGGTAATTTTCTAGGTCCTTTGCACCTCTTGTCTTCCAAACACCATACGCTACAATGAAGCTGAGCGTAGCAATCAGTACTATCCAGTCAATAATGCTCATGAAAAGTGGGTTGTAAAGACGTAAAAGAGGAAAATTAGCCCGACAAGAGTGCCAATTAACAAGGCATACCAGCCTGTCCATGAATTGAACAAAGGTGGTTTGTCCTCCTGAAGTTTGCGTTCTTCATTACTCGTTTCCATAGGATATTATGTTGGTCAACAAGCGATATGCGCCAGGCACTCCAGCTGGTAGTTCTCTAAAAAATGAAATTCCTGTGTAGATGTAATGGCCTTTCCCATATTCTGCCACGAGTAAGGAGCCATCCTTTCTCTCTTCCCCTTTATCATTCCACCCAAGGACCGCATCATACTTTTCGTCCCATTCACCCGGAAAATACAATCCCCGCTCTTGCACCCAACCATCGAAGTCAGCTTTGGTAATTTTATTGGGTGAACTTAATATTCTATGAAAAGGAATCAAATACATGACTTCCGCATCTTCTTCTGTCACGCGGTCGCGAGATAACTTTATAGGATATGGAGAAAAATTATCCGTTTTAAGTCGGTGCTTTGTATTGTACTGAAGAATTAACGTACCGCCCGCCTTGGCATAATCCAGTAGCACAGGCATAATAAAACCAATTCGTTCATTGGTATTTAGTGCCCGAATACCCAGAACTATTGAACCATATTTCTTTAAATTTTCCAGTTCAATATCACTTTCCTGAAGAATATCTACATCGTAACCAATTATTTCGAGGCTCTGAGGTATTACATCTCCTGCGCCTTCTATATATCCGACCAAACTTCCCTTTTTCTTGAGATCGATGTACACCAATTTGGCCTCAGATTTTGGAAAGTACAATTGCGTTGGAATATGATCATACTCTATTGTAGAAAGTGCCATGTCATACCTAGAGTCTCCCGAAGCTACATTGGCAGTTATTACACCATCAACCGCCTTGGACGTTGGTTTTAAGATTGCCGTTATTTTCTGTTCATCTCCTTTATTTTCCAATTTAATAGTCCACTCACTTTTATTTAGCTGCCATCCCTTCGGTGCTTTTATCTTAACCACACCTGAAAAATTATCGCTCGCTGACTTTACCAAGAGATCAATTACCTTGTTATTGTCGTCTGCAAAAATTAAAATGGACTCAGAAAAGTTTACAAATACCGGAGGCGTTATGGCGAAAGGCCGGTACTGCTCCCCTTTAACTGGATCATTCCACTTGTAGATTAAGGGTATTGAGTAAACTATTTTTTGACCCTCCACATCTATGGTTATCTCGAATACAATGGCCGGATTATTCTCGGGTGTTCCAATAAGTTCCTGATTGCTCACGTCATAAGTCCCCAATGTGCCGGTTTTCTCAAGCCAATAGGGCTGCGAATACTTCGCGGATGTTGACAATATGTAACTTTCCTTTAGCTCTATTTTCTGATTGTTGGCCAATGCTGAGTCAACCTGCAAATTAGAACCTAGTAAATCAGATGATATACTTAATATGCTGATTTTAGCATCTGATCGATTTATCAATTCAAATTCTATATGAACAGAATCACCTGGGGTAGCCGAGAAATCGTTGCACTTGGCCTCCAGGTATAAACCTGCACACGCTTTGATAATTGCATCAACTTCATCAAGTTTAATTCGCTTCCAATATTCATCTTTCAACTTTTTCAGATCATTTCGAAGGCCTAACAATATTCCAATGCTCTTACCTGGTTCGGATATGCTGTAATTTGCAATAAGTTCACTAACCGTTTTTTGGACATTCGAGCTTCCATCCACTCGGTCCCATGAAGTTGAGTATCCTTCAAACAATGATTCTTTGGCCTGAACTCCTCCTAGATGTTCAAAGAATTCCTCGTGTGTTCCTCTCTTTCCAGTTGATCCAAAACCCTGGCTCTTGTGCATCGTACGGCTTAATGAAGCCAGCTCATTGCATGACAGGCCCAACTCTTCCACGTAGCTGCCTATATCATGGGCCACCACACCCTCATCATCTGCAGAAATGTCTTTGTTCCACCAACGGCCGGTATTTACTACTATACGCTGCGCTTGCCATGTACTCACGAATTTTAGTTGCTCAGGATACGCCGTTTTATCCGCCGCTTTCGTAAAAGCTTCTACGCCCAATTCAGCCGAAGCAATATGATGTCCATGGCCACCATAGCCACCAACAGGGAACCGACTAACAATTACATCGGGCCGAAATTTCCGGATCACCCAAACGATATCGGCAAGTACTTTTTCTCGATTCCAGATTTCCTGTGTTTCTGAGCTTGTTTTAGAATACCCGAAATCGATTGCCCGAGTAAAGAATTGCTGTCCTCCATCTGTTCGCCTGGCCGCCAGCAACTCCTGGGTTCTAATTATTCCTAATTCCTCTCTGATTTCCGGACCCACTAAATTCTGACCGCCATCTCCACGTGTTAAGGCAAGGTATGCGGTGTTGTAAAGCTTCTCGTTGGCGCAATAGCTGATGAAGCGGGTATTTTCATCATCAGGATGTGCAGCAAGATAAAGCACGCTTCCGAGTACATTGAGCTTCTTTACACTCAGGAAAATCTCTGAAGAAGAAGGCTGATTCGGTTTCTGAGAAAACGCAAGACTAAGAGGGAATAGAAAAATAAGAACAAGTAGCTTTTTCATATTAAAAACATTCCTCTCAAAAAGAGATTAATTAATCTAGCTACAGTGAAGGGCCTGAAGATTTATTTGAACTGATTGAAACAAATTCTTCATCAGTTGAACTCAGAACAAGTGAACAATTGAATAGTGAATCACGAAGTAACTGCAATGAATACATCAATAAATTTCTTGTTCGATTGTTCTTTTGTTCTACTGTTATTAAAAAATGCCAGACCACGAGCCTTAAGGTGAGAGACTATGCAAATTCCAATAAGCTTTTAATATCCGATGCCCAGCTTTTTATAAATGAAGTGCATCAACCACGCTGGCCCGATCATCAAAAACTGAATGTCCTCAAACAGAGATGGTTTTTTACCTTCAATCTTATGTCCCCAAAACTGGCCAATCCATGCTACTGTGAAAATAATAAGGCTAGTGGCCCAAAGTGGAAGAGGTATTGCCGTCTCCATGATT
This sequence comes from Bacteroidota bacterium, assembly GCA_002401055.1. Classification (GTDB taxonomy): domain Bacteria; phylum Bacteroidota; class Bacteroidia; order NORP154; family NORP154; genus NORP154. Next base: position 5,112 of record NVRZ01000091.1, on the reverse strand, counting down.
CCACAGATCCACAAACAAAACACTCCCCAAACTAACATTCCTACTGCCAGGCGGAATGAAAGGGATATGTAATAGATAAACACCAATACCAGAGCCATCATGGCCCAGTTGATAGGCAGACCTATCAAATCCAGCTTTACAAAAGGAAAAGGAATGGACCAAATGAGTCCTACAACACTGATAAATATTGCGGGAACACAAATCCAGTGAACTGCCTTATTCGTTGGATTTTGGTGACTTTCACCATAGGCATCTAACCAGTCTTGCATGCTTCTCATAAGGTGGGGGAGTTATAAATCTGATTAACAAATATATGAATATAAGACGTTGCTAAAAGTTGTAGTCCTTGTAGCTTTCTGTAAACTCCTCTTCCAGAATGCTTGGGTTTACCCTTAGATTATGAAATTCATAAATTTCGAACAATCCTTTATCATCATACATCTCCTGCCTGATTGGCAATAAATGTTGCTTATCGATGTATAATATGGTCCGCTTTGCATATAAAATGGGAACTTGAATTTTCTGACCTTCACTGACATCATCATAATCGTCTACTTCATTATTGGCGTGCAATATCATATACTCACTTACCATTTGCTTTTTAGCAATGTCATTCAGGTCCTCTCCCTTAAGAACCGTGTAAGGAACATATTTCCACTCATCATAGATAATCACCATCTTAAAACATTTCCTACCGTCCCAGACCAAGTCTCCCTCATATTTGAAGTATTTATCAAAGTCGTCACCTGCTTTTACCAGGGCATCCCGAATGATCTTGGCAAAGAAAGCAAAGCCCGATTCAAAAACAGTGTGATGCTGATCTCTCCTCAGCAGAGAGCCCATTGGGTCGAGATTCACATTAAACCAAGGAAACGCATTTGGGTTAACAAGACATTTCCCATTGTTTTTACCCTTTACCCAAAGCACTTCTGCTCCATCGTTTGGCTTGTGGTTCCTGATATATAATTTATACGGAGACACATTTAGTTTTACGCTTTGTGAAGCCTCGGCTATCTTACCACTCTGTCGTTCTTTTTGTACCAGATCATAACGAAATGTCTTGCACTGGTCAATTTTGTTCAACATCTTATCGACAATCTGCTTGCAGCTCATGGTCGCCTGGCCAAAAGTGTTCTCTGCTGATATAGACATCAGTAGTACAGTAGCTAATAAAATTCTTCTCTTCATTTTAAAAAATGATTTTACATTCAACGGCATAGTGATCCGAAAGATCTTCATGATTTTTACTCCATTGTTCCTGGAATATCACCACTTTTCGTGATAACTGCACCTTTGGGTTTCCCATTTTATTTATAAGTATATAATCAATCACTTTCCTATCCAGGGAGCCAGACATATCGTTTGCTGTACCATCAGACGTAAACTGATATTCTCCATCTAATTTTCCGTCTTCAGCACCCAAGATAGTCAGCATATTTGAATAATCTGCCGTTTTTGATTTTGATGTGTTCAAATCACCAAGTACGATTTGCGGAATATTCTCCTGAGCATAGCGATCAATCAATTGATCTCTCATTTCCTGAAACTGCAAATCTCTTGCCAGTTGATACTTATCCCCTTCTTTTGCTTGCACATGTGTTGCGAATATTTGTATTCGCTGGCCTTCCTTAAGCACCTCAATAAAAGAAGCTCCTTTATTGGCTTTACAATCGGCAGAAGGCCTTGCGCATTTTGTGAATTTTACTTTATCGGTTCTCTCTAACTTGATCTTGCTAATTATCCATACCCCGCTGTTGAACCTAAAGAACCCTCCTTTCCCTGGTTCTAATTGATAGGGGAAGCTTTCACTCAATCCCTTCCACAACAGTTTCCTGGCTCTCTTGTGAAAGGCCTCTTGAAAAACGATAATGTCATATTTTGAATCTTTTAATTTGCTGACAATGAACGGCGCCCGTTTCATCTGCCCTTTGTAGAAGACAATTGAAGGAAGTAGCTGAACATTCCAAGAGAGAATATCGAGATTGCTGCTTTGCGCGCTTGAAGAGCTATAAGAAACACAAAGAAGCGTCGTCAAAACAACATTCACAAATGTGAATCTGAAGCGCCTCATACCAATATATTCAAGAGAAATGAAGGGGTTTTAATCCTCTTCCTTGTTGATGTCCTTCTCCAAATCGTCCATAAAGACAAGTTGAATTGCTTCATCTAACGTTGGAGCAATGGTAAGAACGGTATCAAGCTGTGAAATAGAAATAAGTTTTTGAACAGATTCTTGCAGTCCTGATAGAACAAATGTTCCAGAATTCTCAGTACATATTCTGTTACCTATTAACACGGCACTTAAACCAGACGAATCACAATATCTGCATTCTTCCAAATTCATGATAATATTCTTCTCTCCACCGCTATTAATCAGCACCAGTTCAGACTTGAGCGCAGGTGATACACGACTGTCAAGCTTCTCAACGTGTACAGTCACCAATGTGTATCGGTCTTGCTTATCGACTGTAAAATTCTCCATGACTAGTCTCTTTATAGTAGTTCAAATTATTTGGGTAGCAAATGTACAAAAATATACTTGGTCGCCTATTCAGCAGTTCACCCTGTTACGATGGCTTCTCAATCTTCCCAGCGAGGAGATAGAGGATCGCCATTCGTATGGCCACTCCATTCTCCACCTGATTGAGAATAATGGATTGATCTGAATCTGCAACCTCGCTTGTTATTTCAACGCCTCTATTAATTGGTCCTGGATGCATAACGGTGATCTTTTTACTCAGGGAGTCTAATATCTCTTTATTTAATCCGAACATCATCGTGTACTCTCTAAGTGACGGGAAGTATTTAATCTCCTGCCTTTCGAGCTGTATCCTAAGCATATTGGCTACATCACACCACTCCAAGGCTTCTCGCAAGTTGTGTCCGACCTTAACTCCCAAGGAGCTAATGTGCCTAGGCATCAATGTGGTGGGGCCACAGACCATCACTTCTGCCCCTAATTTCTGAAGGCAAAATATATTGGACAGCGCAACCCTTGAATGAAGGATATCTCCGACTATAACCACTTTCTTGCCTTTTACACTTCCCAGCTCCTCTCTGATAGAATATGCGTCCAGTAATGCCTGTGTAGGATGCTCGTGCGCCCCATCTCCGGCGTTAATAATATTTACATCAATATGTTTAGAGAGGTATACACATGCTCCAGGATTCGGATGACGCATCACAACCATATCCACCTTCATCGCCAGAATGTTGTTGACAGTATCAACGAGCGTTTCCCCCTTTTTTAATGCAGAGGTAGAAGCTGAGAAATTAACAACATCAGCACTCAATCGTTTCTCAGCAAGTTCAAAAGAGATTCGAGTTCTGGTAGAATTCTCAAAAAACAGGTTGGCCACGGTGATGTCTCTTAATGAAGGTACCTTTTTTATAGGCCGATTTAACACCTCCTTAAATCCATCCGCCGTAGAGAATATCAGATTAATGTCATCCGCAGTTATGTTTTTGATACCAAGGAGGTGCTTTGTGCTAAGATGTTTTTTTATTTCTGTTCTACTTTCCATTTATGCCACTCTTATTCCGTTTCTAAATAAACCTGATCCTTGCCATCAATTTCACTCCATTCAACCCTTACCTTCTGAGTTTGAACGGTATCAACCGCCTTTCCTACGTAGTTGGGTTCAATGGGTATTTGCCTGGAAAACCTTCTATCAATCAACACCAGTAATTCAACAGATCTTGGGCGACCATAGGACAATATTTCGTCTAATCCTGCCCGAACGGTACGCCCACTAAATAAAACGTCATCTATCAGTACAACTGTTTTGTCCTCTATAATGAAATTCATATTCGTTGATTGAGGCACAATTGGGTTATCTCTTCTTCTGAAATCATCTCTGGAAAAAGTGACATCAATATTGCCACAAAGAATATCCTTGGTACCAAGAATTTCCTTCAGCTTAGCACTTATCCTTTCCGCAAGGTTGGCTCCCCGTGGTTGCAAGCCTACCAAAGCAGTATTGGAAAAATCATTGTGATTTTCAATCAGTTCATAGCAAAGCCGATTGATAGTGAGCTCAAAGCTTTTTTCGTTTAGTATGCTACGACGATTCATCTGATTATCCCTTGTGATTTCAATTAGACACTACGGTAAAATTGTTGAATTTATTACTCTTAAAAAAACTCAAGGCAAAAAAAAGTCCCGGTGAAACGGGACTTTTAAAAATGACATTAATTTTCATTTTATTTTTCTTCCTTATTTGAGTCGGCTTCATCCGATTCCTCCTCTTTAGGTGTTTCTTCATCAGGAGTGCTTTCCGATTCTTCCTCTGCAGTATCTTCTTCCTTTTCCTCTGCTGTCGGTTCATCTTCTTTTACTTCCTCTTCAGCTACCTCAGCTACAGGCTCTTCAGATACCTTCTTATCTTTTGCAGCTGCTTCTTTAGCCTCTTCCTCTTTTGCCTTCTCCGCCCCTTCCATCTCGCTTTTCAAAGAAGATAGAGCGTCAATATCACCTAATGTCGTCTTCTCCAAACTATCTCTCACTTCTTTCACGGCCTTTTGAATTGACTTTCCCTTACCCTTCTTACCCTGCTTACGATCTTGCCTATCAGATGACGACGACGCACCTGAATGCGTGTCCATATGTGACAACAGGATTCTCTTTCCATCCTTTGAGAATTCAAGAACTTTAAAGTCCAAAGATTCCTCTACTGCAACTTGAGTTCCGTCTTCTTTAGTTAGATGGCGTGTTGGAACGAATCCTTCAACTCCATAAGGTAAAGTAACTATTCCTCCTTTGTCAACAATAGCGGTAAGTGTTCCTTTGTGAACGGAATCAACAGTAAATACTGTTTCAAAGACCTCCCAAGGGTTTTCCTCCAATTGCTTGTGTCCCAGACTCACTTTTCTATCCTCCGTGTCGAGTTCAAGAATTATGATCTCTATGCTCTCGCCAAGGTTAGCAAATTCAGAAGGATGCTTAATCTTTTTAGACCATGATAAGTCTGAGATATGAATCAATCCATCAACACCTTCTTCCAACTCTACAAAAATTCCATAGTTTGTGAAATTTCTAATCAAGCCTGAATGCTTCGACCCAACTGGATATTTTTTCTCAACCCCTTTCCAAGGATCTGCTACCAATTGTTT
>NVRZ01000090.1 GCA_002401055.1 Bacteroidota bacterium | reverse complement strand
CTCGAGGTACTTTGAACGTATCACTGACTAATATGCAGAGATATTTGCACGAATAAGATGATGGCATTGTCGTATTCAATACTCAATAATCTTAATTTTCAAGTGAATCCCGGTGAGTTTGTGGGGATTGTTGGTATTTCAGGCGCAGGCAAGTCAACTTTGCTAAAAATACTTTCAAAAGTAACTGGTCCAACAAAAGGTAAAATCACCGTTACAGGCAGACTGGCCAGTCTACTGGAGGTAGGTACTGGATTCCATCCCGACTTAACCGGTAAAGAGAATATCTTCTTAAACGGTGCAATAATGGGCATGTCAAAAAGAGAAATTCAAAGTAAACTGGATGAGATCATTGAATTCTCCGGTGTTGAAAGATATATTGACACACCCGTTAAAAGGTACTCATCTGGCATGTATGTACGGCTCGCATTTGCCGTTGCAGCGCATCTGGAACCTGAAATATTAATTATTGATGAAGTTTTAGCAGTCGGTGACGCAGAGTTTCAGAGAAAATGTCTTGGGAAAATGAAAGATGTAGCTACTGAGGGAAGGACTGTTCTTTTTGTAAGTCATAATATGACTGCTATCAAAAGTTTATGTACAAGCGCCATCTACCTCCTCAACGGAAGTGTATACAGCAGGGGTGATGCAAATAAAGTAGTAAATGAATACCTGGCAAAAGAAGCCAAGAAACTGCATTTGATTGAGAAAGAAGAGGAGAACAACAATACCGGAAATGAACTTGTGCGATTAAAACTGGCAAGGATAAACCCAGGAGAAGGGACTAAGAATATTATTGATGTAAATATGTCAATTGACATTCAATTCGAATTTTGGAATTATATTGAACACGATGAGATCAGTTTAAGTATGCATCTTTATGACATTAAAGGAGAATGTATATTTAACATTGGCACTTCGGCAACAATTGTATCGCAAGGAATAATCACGGGAAATACAACCATACCGAGAAATTTTCTAAATGACGGAAGCTACTATATTTCAATTATGGTTGTAAAGGATAAAAGTTCAGTGGTCTATAACTTTCAGGAAGTACTACATTTTGAAGTTGAAGATAGTAGAGCGGACTCTTCTTGGTACGGTAAATGGGCAGGTGTAGTGCGCCCAACCTTTATCCCTTTCGAAATTAGTAACTCGCATGATTAACGTCACCAAATCGTTCCTTCCTCCATTAGAAGAGTACAATGTGTATCTTAAGGAAATATGGAAGATGAATTGGCTCACAAATGATGGCCCCTTTGTAAGACAGTTAGAGGAGAAGCTACGTGATAAACTAAAAACAAACAGGTTGTTTTACGTTGCAAATGGTACTTCCGCACTGCGCGTTTCGATTAAAGCATTGGAACTAGAAGGAGAAATAATCACAACGGCATTCTCTTATGTCGCCACTACTACGGCAATTATTGCTGAAAACTGCATACCAATATTTTGTGATATTGACCCAGAAACGTTGACCATTGACCCCGAAAAAATTGAAGAACTGATAGGCGATAAGACCTCAGCAATTCTTGCAACACACGTGTATGGCAATCCGTGTAATATTGAACGTATAGAGAAGATAGCTGAGCAACACAATATCAAAGTCATATATGATGCAGCCGCGTGCTTTAATGTAAAATACCAAAGCAAATCACTTTATGCATATGGAGATTTGAGCATCGCAAGCTTTCACGCCACTAAGATATTTCACACTGTAGAGGGGGGGGCAATATTTTGTAATACAGCCGGACTGGAAGATAAGATTGACCTATACAGGGCTTTTGGTCACCGTGGCGAAGAAGCTGAGAGTTACATATACGCCGGCATTAATGCAAAGAATAGTGAATTTCATGCTGCTATGGGTTTGTGCAATCTTAAATACATTGATGATGTTATTGCGGCAAGACAAAAAATAACTTCATTCTATGATAATGAGTTGAGGCAATTACCGATAAAAATGCCTGCTATAAGAGGCAATACAGATTCAAACTACGCATATTATCCAGTAATTTTTTCAAATGAAGCAAAAATGCACGAAGTCAATAAAGCGCTAGAAGAAGAAGAAATATATCCAAGAAGGTATTTTTACCCCGCTCTGAATACATTGAAATACGTCAGGTACGCTTCTTGCCCCATTGCTGAAGAGATCGCGAAAAAAATTCTTTGTCTCCCTTTGTATTATGATCTGGCTGTTGAAGACCAGCAAAGAATTTGCAGAATTATCTCAGGCTGCTTCTGATTTAGAAATAACAGTTTTATTGTCTCCTAATTAGCTCCTATGAAGATCAGTGTAATGCAGCCCTATCTCTTTCCATACCTCGGTTACTTCCAACTGATACATGAAGCTGACAAATTTGTATTCTTCGATGATGTGAACTTCATAACCAGAGGCTGGATAAATAGAAACAACATTTTGTTACATGGCAAAGCACATTTGTTCACAGTTCCCCTTAAAAATGCCAGTCAACATCTAAAGATTAATGAAGTTCTGCTGGCTTACGATAATAGATGGCTAAAAGGATTTTTAAATAGTCTCGAACACGCTTACAAAAAAGCACCCTATTACACTGAAGTTAAGTCTATGATAGAATCAGTATTTAATACTGATCATTCTGATGTGGGCAAGCTAGCAGAAGCCAGTGTACGGGAGGTCTTCAGATACCTCGGAGAAGATGCTGAATATACCACCTCTAGTAGCTTAGATTATTTAAGAGTGGGGAATGGGCAAGATAAAATAATAAGCATTTGTCGAACTTTGGATACGACATTCTATATAAATCCATTCGCGGGACATGAGATGTATGATCGAAGCACCTTTCTGGAAAACGAGATCGACATTGGTTTTCTCAAGATGAATCCTCTACAATATGCACAATGGGAAAATAGTAACTTTGTTCAGAACCTTTCAATCATCGATATACTGATGTTTCGCGCGAAAGAAGAAGTTCGAACTATGCTAGGTGAATATATAATTGTAGAACAATGAACATTAATGAAATATTTAAGGAGGTTTTTGATGTCAATGCTGAGAAGTTGGACAAAAATACCAAGCTGACTGATATAGAAGCCTGGGACTCCATGACCCACATGATCCTTATTTCAAAAATTGAAGAGGTATACGAAATAGAGTTAACTGGTGATGAAATTGCCGGCATGCAAGATTTGGAGACAATCAAGGAGATATTGCAGAATAGAAAAGTTCATATTGCTTAATAATGCAAATCGAGGATAAAACCGTATTGATAACGGGAGGAGCAGGAGGAATCGGAAAGTTTCTGGTAGAGCATTTTAGCGGTGTTGCCAATAAGGTAATTGCACTTGACATCAATAAAGCTGAGCTTGACAATCTCCAGTCCGAAAACAAAAATGTATCTTGCTACAATTGTGATGTAACTGATTTCAATCAGGTAGCCAAGACAATTGATAAGGTAATAGAAGATCACGGCGTGGCAAACATTCTTATCAACAATGCGGGTTGGATATATAGTGCACCTCTGATTAACATGCTTTCGAAAAGCGATAGGAAACACGATCCTGAAACTTGGCGCAAAGTGATTGATACCAATTTGAATTCCGTTTTTTACATGACATCATGTATTGTGGATAAAATGATAAGCAACAGAACAAAGGGATTGATCATCAATGTGAGTACTATATCAGCAGACGGTATTGTAGGTCAATCGGCCTATGCTGCCGCAAAAGCTGGAGTACGAGCTCTTACTTCAGTATGGAGTAAGGAATTGGCGATTCATGGAATTCGCTGCGCCGCGTATGCTCCAGGGATAGTAGATTCTCCTTCAATGGATGAGGCCCTTTCGGAGGCTCACATTAAGAAGTGGGAAAAAGCCATTCCCCTGGGTCGATTCTGTAGTATGGAGGAGATCTTAAAGACTGTGAAATTCATTATTGATAATGATTATTTCAACAGCAAAGTTCTTCCAATAGATGGCGGTCTGGCAGTCTAACGTCATGACAAAAAAGCTCCCTTCCAACCTTGGTTTGTTGTTCTATGAAGTTGCTGGAAGACGGAAAGATGCTACGGCAATCCGCTACCCCTCTGGAAAAACTATTAGCTATCAGGAGCTGAACAATAGATCTAATCAAATTGCGAGATTGCTCCGAAGAAATGGTGTTCAGGAGCGTAGTGTGGTAGGCATCTTTAATAATAAATCAACCAATGCCTATGCATCGATGCTTGCGTGTATAAAAATAGGCGCTATCTACACTAATTTGGATATTAACTCTCCCTGGAAGCGAACAAACAAGATCATCAAAAATTGCAACCCTAGTTTGATTTTGGACGATGGCGCGGCAGCTGAAATGATTTCTGCTGTGAGGCAAAACAATAGTTGTCCGGCCATTGACATTAGTGATCGCGCTTTCCAAAATGATTATAAGAACTTAGATCAGGAAAATCTATGCGAAACAGAGGCACTTAGCGGATCAAACCCCGCATATCTCATGTTTACCTCCGGATCAACCGGCTTTCCCAAAGGAGCAGTGATAACCCATGACAATGTGCTCAATTTTATCAACTGGTGCAGCGATGCATTTTCTATTAATGAAAAAGATGTGCTCACGAATGTGAGTCCGATGTATTTCGATAATTCTGTGTTTGATTTTTTTAATTCGCTATTCACCGGGGCCACAATGGCATCCGTTCAGGATACCATCAATAAGAATCCACAAGACTTGGTTTCAACGGTCAATGCCCTAAAATGTACAATCTGGTATTCAGTACCTTCTCTTCTGGTATATTTATTGACTGCAAAAGCATTAAAAAAGTCCGATTTTACTTTACTCACCAGAATAGTGTTTGCGGGCGAAGGATTCCCTAAACCTAAGCTAAAGCAGCTCTTTGAACTGTACTGCGACCGCATGACACTTTTTAATTGTTACGGGCCTACAGAAACAACCTGCTTATGCTCCTCGTACAAATTATCAAAAGATGATTTTGAAGATTTAAATGAGCTCACACCGCTCGGCTTTATGGCTCCAAGTTATAAGTACATCATTTTGCCAGTAGATGAAAGTAATCTCAACTTTGGAGAACTCTGTCTAATGGGGCCAGGAGTCGGAGCAGGTTACTACAATGATGATGAGAGAACCAGAGAGTCATTTGTGCAAAACCCATTAAACCAGGAAAGCCAAGAAATAATGTATAAAACCGGCGACCTGGTAAGAAGGGCTGAGAATGGTTTTCTTCACTTCAAGGGCAGGAAAGACAATCAGATTAAACACATGGGTTACCGCATAGAGCTAGAGGAAATAGAGGCTGGGTTAAATAGCTTAAAATATGTTGATGCGGTAGGCGTAGTGTACAAACACTTGGGAAGCGGATTGGGAATGATAGTTGCGTTTGTGAGCATATCAACTAAAACCTCAGAATCAGAGATAATTGACGATATAAAAAAGATAGTCCCACGATATATGGTTCCTAAGTCAATAAAGATTCAACCGTCTCTACCCAAAAACCGAAATGGAAAAATAGACCGTCGTCAACTTGAGGAACTTTTGTAAAGAACTACCTTTGACATGAATGAAAAGATTATCATTTTTGGTGACAGAAAAATAGTTGATGAAAGAAATAATAATATTTGGTACAGGTAAAATTGCTGAGGCGGTTCATTATTACTTGAAGAATGAAAGTGACCTAAAAGTGGTGGCGGCCACTGTTGACAAGGAATATATGCCAGACGAAGATTTTGTGGGTGTACCAGTAGTTCCCTTTGAAGAAGTCCAGAAACAGTATCCACCAGATCAATATGGAATGTTTGTAGCCCTTGGATACCACGAATTGAATACATTAAGAGCAGCAAAATTGAAGGAGGCCAAAGAAAAGGGCTATCAAATTGTAAGTTATGTAGATAAAAATTCCGGCGTATTAAAGGACACCGAATACGGTGAAAACTGTTTTATAATGCACAATGTGGCAATACACCCTAAAGTTAAGTTTGGGAATAATGTGTTTGTTTGGAGTGGAGCAGTTATTTGTCATCATACTATAATTGAAGATAATTGTTGGTTGACTGCAGGGTCGAACATAATGGGCGGTGTTGTACTGGGCGAGAACACTTTCGTTGCGGGTAATGCTATGATAAGTCACAGCGTAACTGTGGGTAAAAGATGTTTTATAGGTGCCAATACATTGGTTACAAAGGACCTGAAAGATGAACAAGTTGTAGTGAGCAATTCAACACCTGTATTTAGATTAAATAGCAAACAATTTTTAAAAATGTCAACTTTCAGCTAAGAAATACTAAAATTATGAAATGGAAAAAGAAAGGACTCTTGTTTTCACCGGAAAACCAAGGCGGATGGATGAAGAGCCATGCACAAATTCCCACCCCACTTGTGATGGGCGATATCCTGAGGATCTACTTTGCTAGCAGGCCGAAACAGACGCACTCAATGACCTCCTTTGTGGACTTTGATATAAACGATCTAACTAAAGTTGTATACGTTCACGACGAACCAGTTCTCCAATTAGGCGAACCAGGAACATTTGATGAACATGGTATTATGCCTGCATCAGTAATTGAGAAAGATGGCTTGATTTACTTGTATTACAGTGGCTGGCAACGCAGTGTAGGTGTTCTATACAACAACTATACTGGAGTGGCGATCAGTGAAGACGGAGGGAAAACCTTCAAACGTTATAAACAAGGCCCATGCCTTGATAGAACGCCTGACGAAATTTTTTCCGCTACATCACCCTGTGTACTGGAAGTTGAAGGAGAATGGCACGCATGGTACTCATCTGGAACCAATTGGCATGAAATAAATGGTAAGCTTGAACATACCTATGATCTAAAATATGCTCATTCAAATGATGGTTTGACCTGGGTTCAACCTAATAAAATCGGTATCAAACAGGTGGATGAGTTCGAAGCTTTATGTATGCCTGCCATTATTAAATTGGATAATGTATATCATATGTGGTATAGTTACCGCGGAAGCGATGGGTTTAGGCAAGGGAGTGATGAAAGCTACACATTGGGTTATGCCAAGTCAAACGATTTGAAAGAGTGGCAGAGAGATGATGCCATCGCGGGAATAGAACTTTCTGAAACGGGTTGGGATTCGCAAATGATGGCATACCCCTCCATCTGTCGTGTGAAAGATCAGGTTATTCTGTTTTATAACGGCAATGAATTTGGAGAGGATGGCTTTGGATGGGCAGTGTTGGAAGAGTAGTCTCCCGTTAAAATATGGAAAATATGGACTTAGTTTTAAAAACCGAACGGTTAGTGCTCCGTCCTTTAACTGTTCAGGATGTGGATCAGGTCTGGCCCTATCAATCGAACCCTGAATTGGCAGAATATCAATCTTATTCAGCTCATAAAACAAAGGAGGAAACGATTAAATGGCTAAAACAATTGAAAGACGAGCAAGAACTTGGTAAAAATATCACATGGGGCATATTTATGAATGATCAGCTTTGCGGTGTATTAAGTCTAATTACTATCTTACGGAAGCACCGAGCATTAACATACGACAGAGCAGAATTGGCTTATTGGCTAGGGCCTGAATTTCAAGGAAAGGGAATTATGACTGAGGCAGGAAAAAGGGTGATTAAATTTGCATTTAATCAATTTAGCTTACATAAACTAATAGTTGCCCACCATGAAGGCAATTCGGGTTCCGAGAATCTGATAAAAAGACTGGGGTTTAAATTCTCACATGAAGAAAAGGAAGAATTTATGAAAAGTGATAAATGGGTAAATTGTCTTCATTATGAGCTACTAGTATCAGACTATTTGAAAAATTCATTGTCAAATGACTAAGAACAATTCGCAAAAACCTAATGAGTTAGAATTCGAAACCACTAAGTTTGGATATCGAAGGGAACCTTATTACAAAGGCCTTGAAGAGATCAGTAAATTGGGATATACGACCGAAGATTATATTCACCACTTCCCTTGCTTCACTGGGCACATGAATCTATCTCGTTTCATGGCCTTATATGAGTGTTATCAAAATACATTGGGAATTGCCGGTCACATAGCGGAAATCGGCGTATATAAAGGGGCATCGCTCCTGTTCCTTACAAAACTTGCACAGATTTATGAATCGGAATCACTTACTCAGGTCCATGGATTTGACTGGTTTCAAGGAACACCAGTTGATCCAGAGAGTAGGGAACCTGAAGGAACGTATAAAGAATCATATGAGCGCCTTATCCAACTCATTAAGGCGCAATCACTTGAAAACGCAGTTTTTGTTCATAAATTAGATGTTACCACTGAGCTTCCAAAGTTCTTCGAAAAGCATCCGCACATGCAATTCAAAATAGTGTTCTTCGATATTGGATTATATAGTGTTGTCAACACAGCATTACCAATTTTTTGGGAACGGCTTTCTAAGGGGGGATATCTGATCCTGGATCAGTTCAACCATGAAATGGCTCCAGGAGAAACTAAGGCGGTTAAAGAGTTTTTAAAGGACAAAGAAATACGGACATTTCCACATACTTTTATGCCTACCGCTTACATCGTTAAGTAAATAAAATAGCACTTTATAATGGAAACAAAATTCCCCTTTACGGACCCATCCAATCACAAACCTCTACAGTTAGAAGAAGTGAATGGTGAACAGCATTTGGTATCTGATGGAGGAAGCCGGTACAATATACATGATGCCATTCCGGATCTCAAATATCCTACAGAACTCGATCCTATTGACCAAAAAGCTCAGGTATTTTACGACAACAGAGCAAAGGCATATGAAAGTAATATGCACCTGACTTTTAAAACTCATAGGGTAAACGAGCAAAAATGCAGGGAAGAATTTATTGGTGCTCTGGATATAAAGAATGGAGATAAAGTACTTGATTTAGCGTGTGGGACAGGAAGGGACTCAGTTATTATTGCAGAGAGTCTTGGTGACTCAGGTGTGTTATGCATGGTTGACATTGCGGTGGAAATGTTAAAAATATGCAAGGCTAAGATGGACAAATTTACATTGCAAAAGCACTTTTGTACAGCGAATGCTTGCTACCTCCCATTTCCTGATAACTATTTTGATTCAACGTACAGCTTTGGAGCCTTGGGGGAATTTTCAGATATAAAGGGAAGCCTGGCTGAAATGGTTAGGGTCACGAAAACAGGAGGCAAAATAGTAGTAGGTGATGAAAGCATGCCACCCTGGCTTCGTAACAGCTATTTCTATAAAGTGCTCAAAACGACGAATCCCCAATTCGAAGAAATCGTTCCGCTTAAAGAAATTCCAATTGAGGCGCGGGATTTTAGACTTCGTTATGTTATTAATGGTGTTTTCTATTTGATTGATTTCCGCGTTGGGGAGGGAGAACCAGATGCGGATTTTGATTTTGCTATACCCGGTGTTCGAGGTGGAACTTACAGAACAAGATATGATGGACAATTAGAAGGTGTTACACCTGAGGCAAAATCACTTTTATTTGAAGTGATTGAGAAAAAAGGAATTAGCATGCACGAATGGTTAGATGAACTGGTGAAAAACGGAGCAGAGAAAGAACTTAAGGGAGGAAAGCAATCCTGAAAATCATCAAAGGGAAATACATGAAAGCTGCTCAAGAGGGAATTGGCAAAATAGAAAAGGAAGGATACTATATACTTAAAAATCAATATGGGTCCTCTGATATTCAAAAGCTCCTGGATTTAACCATTGACTGGCATAAAAAGACGGTTGATCGCCAATCAGCTTCACCTTCCTATTTAATTGGGAATGCACCAAATGTATTTAACCTCCAAAACAAGGATCCAATCTTTCTTAAGGCTCTGTTTGCTTCCGAAAAACTAGAGGTTATCTTGAAACACTTTTTGAACGATAAATGGTTTAAACAGATACCCAGCGATCAGCCTAACTACATACTTCAGTCATTTGGGGCGAGGAGCAGTACAAATGCAATGCCCTTGCACATAGACTCTTATATACCCTTTATTAGTGAGTACGTTATTGGAATACCCTGTGCAATTATTCTTGAGGACCAAAATTCTAAGAATGGATGTACCATCGTAGTCCCCGGCTCCCATCACTCTAATGAGTATGTAAAACAAAGTATGCTTAAAAAAGCTACACCTATAGAGTCGAAGGCAGGTGATATTGTAATGTGGGATAGTAGACTATGGCATGGCACTACTGAAAATGTATCAGGAAGCACCCGTTGGTCAATCCTCATGACATTTGTCCGATGGTGGATTAAACAGTATCATGATGTTACCGGGAATCTTCCTCAGGATATGTATGACATCCTATCAGATAAGGAAAAGGCTGTATTAGGCTTTTGTTCTAGCCCTCATACAGATGAATTTGCGGGAACGGATCTTAAGCGTGGGTATGATAAGCTATTGAAAAACTTGTATAGCTAATTCATTCTTAACCCGATAGGTTCCATATAAAGAGGAAATGAACCCAATAATCGATATTGTCATCGCGACGTATAATCATCAAAATTATATAGCTGAGGCTATTGAGAGTGTCTTGATGCAAAAAACTGATTTTTCATTTCGAATCATTATTGGGGAAGATTGTTCAACAGACAATACTCGAGAAATTGTAAGAGGGTACGCCGAGAAATTTCCCGAACAAATAGATCTTTATCTCAATGAGAGCAATATGGGGATGTCTGGTCCTGCTTCCCACGCGACGATCCTCTATAATACTTGTGACGCTAAATATCTCGCGATCTTAAATGGAGATGATTATTGGACCGACCCATTTAAGCT
>NVRZ01000089.1 GCA_002401055.1 Bacteroidota bacterium | reverse complement strand
TCCTTTATAAATAATTTCTCCCTCCATCGGTTCTTCAAGCCGAAGAATCGAACGCCCCAAGGTAGTTTTTCCGCATCCAGATTCCCCTACTAACCCCAGCGTTTCTCCCGGGAAAACGTCAAAACTTACATCATCTACCGCCTTTATATATTCTGTTACTCGACCAAACAAGCCCTTGCTCACCGGAAAGTAAGTCTTTAGGTTTTTAATCTGAAGAAGTGGCTCCTGTTTGTAAAGTTTTTCATGCGCCTTGTTTCTCTCCTCTTTCGTTATCTCAAACTTGTTAATAACCTCTTCAATAGAGCGCTCACCCTCTTTCACTTTTCCGTCCGTACTTGTTTCCATAAAGTCCGAAATGGTTGGAAGCCAATGTAGCCGACGATTGAGAGGGGGTCTACAAGCCAATAACCCTTTAGTGTATGGGTGCTGCGGGCTCGCAAAGATATCGAGCACATTCCCTTGCTCAACGATTTTCCCTTTGTACATTACCACAACTTTATCAGCCAGCTCCGCAATTACTCCAAGGTCATGGGTGATGAACAAGATGCCCATATTATGCTCTTCCTGCAGCTCCTTCATCAGCTCTAAAATGGTTTTTTGTACAGTTACATCAAGCGCTGTTGTTGGCTCATCAGCGATCAAAACTTTTGGGTCGCATGACATAGCCATAGCAATCATAACTCGTTGCTTTTGTCCTCCAGAAAGTTCATGCGGGTAAGCTGAAAAGATTCTTTCTGGATCTGGAAGTTTTACTTTCTCAAAAAGTTCGAGCGATAGCTCCTTTGCTAGCCGGGCATTAACCTTCTGATGAAGCTGGATTACTTCAGCAACCTGGTTACCGCAGGTATATACCGGATTCAATGAAGTCATGGGCTCCTGAAAAATCATTGAAATTTCATTTCCCCTGAATGATCGCATCTTCCTTTCGGAAATTTGCAAGAGGTCAATCTCCTCATTGTCGCGATGGTATATTATTTCTCCCCTAACAATTTTACCTGGTGGGTAGGACACCAATCTCATTATTGAGAGCGAGGTAACAGATTTCCCCGAGCCCGATTCTCCAACGATACCGATAGTTTCGCCTTCCTTTAGAGAAAAGCTCACATCGTTGACCGCGGTTACAGTTTCATCCTCCGTATAGAAGCGGGTAACCAGATTCTTTACCTCCAATAATAATTTTCCAGCCATGTCTGTAGTATCAGATCACAATAATCTTACAATTATGTAATGATAACATTTTCTTCCTTAATCATGGGCTTGCCTTTAAACTTAAGAAGTAATTGCCCTATTGTTAAGACATCTTTCTGACAATATTCCACTATTCGATCTAAGTCTTTTTCTTCCCAGTAAACCCTGGCCACATCGCTACCATCTATATCGCTCTTAGGGGTCGGGATGCCAAATATATTTGCCAATAAAGCAAGAGAAGTGTAATTCTTGTAGTCGCCAAACTTCCACAACACCATTGTGTCCAGATGCTGCACCTCCCACGGTTTTTTCCCCGCGATATCCAGCAGAGCCGGCAACTCTAAACCATTGAGAATAATTCGTCTTGCCAGATAGGGAAAGTCGAACTCCTTGCCATTATGTGCGCAAAGCAACTTGTTGGGATCGCTATAGTTCGAGTTCATCAGTGCTATAAACTCGGTCAATAACTCTCTTTCTGCATCCCCATAAAACGACTTTATTCTAAACTCCTCCCCGTGGATGAACCCAAGCGAGATGCATACAATTTTCCCAAATTCAGCATAGATACCCGCCTGTCCATACGTTTCTTCTGGCGACTCTTCGTCTTTCTGCAAATATCCTGCTTTTTTATCCCAAAAGCCACGAAGGTCATCAGGTAAATCTCCATAGGTGGGGTGAAGAGGTACAGTTTCAATATCGATAAATAATACGTTTTCTAGACCTAGATGATTTAGCATGATATTTAGTTGCTGTTTATACCACAGAATCAGGCTGGCTCTCTGGCGCTGGCGTGCATCTTTCCGTTTTTAGAAATACCCACCCAGTTATATATTTTAATTGAACCATCCTTGCATTTCATATTACACGAAAACTCCATCACCTGGTCATCCCTAAGTGATTTAATCTCTTCAATAACCTGTTCAGTATCCTCTTTCTTCTCTATAAGCTGTGTAAAATCACCTCCTCTTATCTCAGATAATTCGTAACCTAACTTCAATTTAAATACTGGATTCAAATCGTCAATAGCTAGAGTGCCCAGGTCGATAACGCACATTAAATCGTTAGAGTAGTTGAGCAATGTTGTGAGGTTTTCAAGTCGCAAAGACTTATCCCTTAATTCTTTGGAATCACGATTAAATGCCCTGTGAACATCAAAACTCGAGCGATTCACCAAGTAGGAGATTAGTATAGAGAGCGCTAGAACAAACATGATTGAGAAAAACGAAAATGATGTTTGCATTTGGATGGTTATAATGCTTTCTGGGACAAGATTGCTGTTTATAAGCATCGCTATAATTGTAAAAAAAGTAATTGCCGACCAGATGAGTCCTTGCTTTTTACTCGAGGAGAAAGCAGCCACTGGACAAACAGTTATGATAAATATTGCTGGACTATTTAACCCTCCAGTGAACCAAGCCATTAAGACGAAGGTCATATACGAAAAAACGATAAGAAGCTGATAGGTTATGAAAACTCTCTTGTGCCATTCCAGTAGCAAGAGGTTCAACAGCATCAACACCAAAAAAACAGCTGTAATCGGAATAAGAATGTGCTCAAATACGAACACATATTTAGCAAACACGAAAATTAGCCCGAAAAACCCCAAAATAGTGTATCCCGCAGTTTTGGTCACCTTTGTTTGACGATCAAGCAGCTCTTGATAAACATATTTGGCCATAGCATTGAGATTTGCGCACTAATTTCGGTAATCTAAGATACGGAAAAACTGAGAAGTACGAAAGTAAGCACTTTTTATAAAGCCGAAGAAAATTTGGGGGTCTGTATTTGTTACTTCTCAGCATGTTATTTGAACGCCTTGTTAGCTAAGGTATAATCTGTTAAATTTGCAACCCTCTAAAAACCAGTTAAACAAGAATAAGAATGCAAAAGCCAATCAGATTTCTTGCACCAATATTGCTTATGTGTGTAGCGCTCTCTCAATGTAATGTGCCGTCGGAAGAGAATCAATCTGCTACCAAGGAGAACAGCCAGCAGCCCTCGGAAAGTATCTCGTTCGATGAATACACGTATTCTAATCCAGCTGAAGCAGTGATTAGGCACTTGGCCCTAGATGTTGAAGTAAATTTTTCCAGTAGAATTATCTCAGGGATTGCCTCTTATGAAATTGAAAACAAAACAGGAGCAAGCTCCATTATCCTTGATTCGAAAGGCCTTGAAATCCAAAAGGTAACACTGGGCGACGGCGAAAGCACTGAGTTCGCACTTGTTGGATATAATCAATACATGGGTAGAAAGCTTGAGATTACCATTTCGGAGAGCACCACGCGGATTAATATTTATTATTCCACCAGACCAGAAGCTATAGCCTTACAATGGTTGAACCCTCAGCAAACGGAGGAGAAGAAGAACCCCTACCTATTTACTCAATCTGAACCTTGTCTGGCCAGAACATGGATACCCACTCAAGATAGCCCAGGAATAAGATTTACCTACAGCGCCAAAGTTCAGGTTCCTGTCGGGCTTATGGCAGTTATGAGCGCCTCAAACCCACAGGAGAAATCAGCAGATGGAATCTATAATTTTGAAATGAAGCAACCCATACCCGCCTATTTAATGGCACTTGCGGTTGGGGACTTTGTTTTTAAATCTATTGGCCCGAGAACAGGAGTTTATGGGGAGTCATCAGTTATAGATCAGGCAGCACATGAGTTCGGCGAACTGGAGGAAATGCTTACCGCAGTTGAAAAGCTGTACGGTGCATATAGATGGGACAGATATGACTTAATAGTATTACCACCTAGCTTTCCATTTGGAGGGATGGAAAATCCACGAATAACGTTTGCAACACCTACAATTATTGCTGGCGATCGCTCTTTAGTAAGTGTTGTGGCACATGAGCTGTCACACTCATGGTCTGGGAATTTAGTTACAAGCGCTACATGGAATGACTTCTGGATAAACGAGGGGTTCACGGTTTATCTCGAAAGAAGAATAATGGAGGAGTTATATGGTAAATCGTATACGGAGATGTTGATTGTTTTGGGGTATCAGGACCTTCAATCTACGATCGAGTATATGGGGCAGGACAATGAAGACACACATCTCAAGCTCAATCTCGCTGGCAGAGATCCGGACGAGGCGCTTACGGATATTGCTTATGAAAAAGGTGCACTTTTTCTGCAAACCATTGAGGAGGCCGTTGGCAGAGAGAAATGGGATGAATTTTTAAAGGGATACTTCGATCGCTTCGCTTTTCAATCGATGACCTCAGACAGATTTGTTGAATACCTGAATAAAGAATTGATTGGCGATGACGAAGAGCTCGCGGCGAGGATATCGGTGAACGAATGGGTTTATGGTCCAGGAATTCCTGAAACGCAGACGAATAATGTTTCGGAGAGATTGATGATTGTGGACAAGGCTGTTGCAAATTGGGAGAGCGGCACGTCACCGTCTGACTTGGGAACAGGAGAGTGGACTACACATGAATGGCTACACTTTTTAAGGCACCTATCTTCGCCTCTTTCGGAGGATAAGCTTTCGAGCCTGGATAAGGAATTTGGCTTTACAAATTCTAAGAATGCGGAAATTGTTGCCGCATGGTTCATACACGTCATTAGTAACAACTATCGAAAGTCGTATGGCAAACTTGAAGAGTTTTTGGTAAGGGTAGGCAGGCGTAAGTTCTTAAGTCCTCTTTACAAGGAGTTAGCTAAAACAGAAGAGAATAAAAAGGTAGCAATAGAAATTTACAAGAAGGCACGTAAGAACTATCACGCGATTTCCTATGGAACGGTTGACGGCATATTGGGTTGGGAGCAGAGTAGATATTTGGGTATAGATTAAGAATATAAAAAAGAGAGCCGCGGAAATAAATCAGCAAAATTGCGGTTATGTAACATTCCGCTAATCGTGAAATAGTATTATAGAAGCATGAGACTAATTGGATTAACTATATGTACACTGATTTTTATTCTGGGAGAAGTTCTGGGTCAAAACTATGTCTATGTCCAGACGAAGGGAACGAGTGCGCCATATGATTTATTAGAAGCCTCAACCACTACAATTATGGAGGCGCCAACAGACTCGGGAGGCATTTTGATTGACCAGATGAGCGGATGGAACGCTCTTCCTTTTTCGTGGATGTTTTATGGAGTAAGTGTAGGAGGATATTATGTAAGTGATAATGGATATATTTCTTTCGACAGCACAGCAAGCAAAGCGCTTAACGATACTCCTCCAACAGTTGCAGGACCGAATAATGCAATCTATGCGTTCTGGGACGAGATTGACATTAAGGAAGGTCTTTATGCAACTGACAAGATAGTGAGCTGGACATATGGGAAATCACCTAATCAGGTGCACGTGGTGCAATGGCACTCCGTAACAGCTACCGATACAATGGTGGCGAGCACCAGTAGCCCAACCTTTATATACGCAGCCATTAGAATTTATGAGTGCGGAGATTTTGACATTATCCACCCTTATGGAAACTCTACGGGTTGGACAGCTACTGTAGGGTGCGAGAATTTTGATGGTACGATGGCAACTGTCACTATAGAGTCTCCAACGCAAGACTATTCATCACTTGCAAATAGTTCCGACCCATCAAATGATGTTGTGTATCGCTTTTACTACAATACACAGCCCTTAAATGATTTGAATGTATCCTCAGAAACAGGCCTGGGCCCCATCGTCAGCGAAGGTGCTCATATGCTAGCAGGCACAATTGAGAACTGGGGGGCCGACACAGTTACTTCTTTTGATCTTAGTTATACAATTGATGGTAGTTCTCCCCAAACGATAAATGTAGGTCCCGTGTCATTATTGCCTAACGGAGGCGCGATTCTATACACACATGATTCATTGTTAAGCACACCAACGGCTGGTCTTAGCCACGTGATAAAAGTTTGGGCCAGCAACATTAATGGAAACAATGATGACCTGCCCTGTAACGACACGCTAGAAAAATCAATTTTTGTGAATACGGGAAACACCGCGACCAGAAATGTGTTGTTCGAGCAATTTACCGGGTCATGGTGTGGTTATTGCCCAGATGGGGATTTAGAAATGGAGGATATTGTGACGACTTACCCCAATGTTATACCGGTAATGATTCATGCCGGCGAGGGCATAGATAGCATGAAAACACAGGAGGGATTGGATTTAGCAATGGATTATGATGTTGACATTTATCCCAGGGCAATGGTAGATCGCGTTCTTTTTGATGGCGAATCGAGGCTGCCGATCAGCAGATCTTCTAACGCCTGGATGGTCAACAGCGGTTCAAGAGTTAACGTAGGCGCACCAGTAATTGTGTTGGTAAACAGATCATATGACTCAGGTACAAGAGAAATTACCGCCACTGTAATAGCGAATTTTGTGGATTTTGCTTCTGGCGACATGAGGATAAATCTATACGTTCTAGAAGATCACGTAATCGGAGATAGTGCAGGGTATGATCAATTAAACTATTACAGCAGCGAAAGCCAAGTCGCAGGGGGAACGGCACATCCATTGTATGGCTCTTCGGATCCCATCCTGAAATACGACCATCGGTACGTCTTGAGAGCTGTTCCTTCGGGCATAACAGGCACTGCCAATGTTATATCGGCACTGGCCCAACCTAGCTCCTCCTTTTCCCAAAGCTATACTTATACGCTTCCAGCAGGATACGATCAAGAAAACATTACACTGGTTGGATTTGTTTCTTATCACGACTCCACAAATCTGAATTCGAATGAGATACTCAATGCCAGCATGCCAGTGGTTGTGGGTATTCATGAGGCATTAGAACCTGAAATAGATGTTAGCGAGATCTTCCCAAATCCCATGAACACTGGTGGGTTTCTAAGATTAAATGTCAAAGACAAGACAGACATAAGCGTGGTTCTGTACAATATTATGGGGCAGAAGCTAAGAACGATTGTCGATCGAGAGCTAACTACGGGAAGTTATCAAATAGCAATTGATGCCGCCGGATTGCCTTCTGGCATTTACTACCTCAACATTAATTCGGGAAAACATAGAACCACCAAGAAGTTTGTCATAACAAAATAGTTTCTACACTGCTACCCCTTATCCAATCTATTGCGATCCTGAGATTGGTCTTAAAGAGAAATTTTGTACATTTAGTGTATGTAATGTCGCAATTACGTTGTTTCTACTGGGGCGATTCAACAATTTGTTTTATTAAAAAATAACTAATTGAAGAATAATATTCTCGAACTTCTTAATAATCAAAATACGTACACATGAAAAAATTATTACTATCCATCATAATGATTTCTGGCGTTTGTTTAATAGCAAATGCTCAAACATTTGTTAGTACAACTGCAGAAATGAAAAATGCGGTGCTTGAAGAATTTACCGGAATTTATTGCACTTATTGTCCGGATGGACATAAAAGGGCGCAGCAATTAGCGGATGATAACCCAGGGGATGTTGTGCTAATAAACATTCATGTTGGTGGCTACGCGGCACCTAGCGGGAGTGATCCTGATTTTAGAACACCTTTTGGCACCGCAATTAAGGATCAGGCTTTACTTACCGGTTACCCTTCCGGAACAATTAACAGGCATAACTTCTCTTCGCAAGGATGGGATGATAATGGGGGAACGGCAATGAGCAGAAGTTATTGGGATGATGGAGCTGCTGTGATGTTACTTGAATCTTCGTACGTGAACATAGCTGCAGAATCTACTATTGATTACACCACTAGGGTACTAACAGTAAATGTGGAAGCACATTACACGGCCAATGGCCCTAGCAGCAACAATATCAATGTTGCATTGCTACAGCATAATATTGCAGGACCACAAACTGGAGCTTCATCATACAATCCAGACCAGATTCTTCCAAGTGGTGAATACAATCATGGGCATATGCTCAGACACATGCTTACCGGACAATGGGGTGCTGTTACAACAGCAACGACTAGTGGAACGACGTATACGCAGACATTCACTTATACCATTCCGGCAGATTTAAATGGAGTTGCGTATGAATTATTTGACCTTAGTGTTGCGGTGTTTATAGCCGAGGGGCAGCAAGAAATTATTTCTGGTAGCAATTCCAGTATGGATTATATCTTACCTCCGGGAATTACTCTCGTTGATTTGGGGGCAAGCACCAACATGACGGTCCCAGCGGATTATTGTGACGGCAATGTTACTCCTGAGATAACTGTAATGAACAACAGTACATCTTCGGTTGACACATTTGAAGTCTCCTACGTTCTCGATGGAGGAACCCCTGTTACGTTGGTTGGAAACAATCTTGCTGCGTCGGCTTCGGTCACTATGCCATTTCCTGCAATCGTGCTTGCCAGTGGGTCGCACTTAATTTCGTACAACGTAAATACAGACAATGCTGTTAGTATTATTGATAATATATCAAGTAACAATAACGCCAACTCTGGGGTTATTAACACAATATCTCCAGTTGCATTCGGCCAATCTCATTCTGAAGGATTTGAAAGTTATAACTCTGGAGGGAGTGTCATAAACAATGCAATCCTAATTAATTCTTCTTCCGAAAATACGTATGTGGTGAGTAATGCGGTAAGCGGAAACGTAACTTGGCCCTTGGGTGCATTCGAGAACAGCGATATGGCCTGGAGAATGCGTTTTTATTCATGGGACCCAGCAAGTGAGGCCACATTATTATTTGAGAATATTGATCTGAGCACAAACACAGGTAATGGATTGAGGTTCTCTTACGCGCAGGCTCAGGCATCGACATCGAATGTTGACAAGCTGGAAGTTATGGCCTCAACAGACTGTGGAGCAACCTGGACAACTGTGTATATCGAACAGGGGGCTGCTTTGGCTACTTCGACGCCACTTAGTAGCGCTTATTTTTACCCTGTCGCTGCAGATTGGGATTCTGTTAACATTGACCTGGGCGCTTTTGATGGCCAGTCAAGTGTTATGATTCAGTTCAAAGGAACAGCAGGAGGAGGTAACAACCTGTATTTCGATGATATCGCAATATCCAATACAGTTGACTTATCGAATCCTTATGTTCTGTCTACAGGGCTTGCTGAAGTAAGCAATTCAATTTTCGAAGCAGCGGAACTGTATCCCAATCCGGCAAACGAGGTTGCATTTGTTAAATTACAGATGAAAAAGTCGGCTGAAGTTAAGGTAGAAGTTCGAAATATGATTGGCCAAGTTGTGGACCTAGTGAGCAGTGTGGTACTGAGTGCTGGAAGTCACACTTTGACAATCGACACTTCTGAATTTGGAGAAGGCTTGTACTTTGTAAACATATACACAGGAGAAGACAGTATTACCAAGAAGTTTGTGGTAACCAAGTAAGTCGCGAGAATTTCTTGGGTTTAGCAGTACTCCAAAGCGTGATCCAATAGTGTAAAGAGAATTACAGGAAAGCGGCGTATTCTTTCTTTCGTTCGTCGGCTTGCCAGTCTTACAATTACCATATTCTTATCAGGAATGACAATAATAAATTGTCCCAACATTCCCTGGGCCAAATAGATGTGATGTTCCTTGTAATCCAACATCCACCACGAATATCCATATCTTGTTAGAACGCTACCATCGTCTTTTTCAATGAGTTTTGCAGGAACAATAGAGGCTTTCACATAATCCTCAGGGATAAGCTGCTTCCCTTCCCAATTGCCCAATTTTAAATACAATTGTCCAAGCCGAGCCAGGTCTCTGGCATTTGAGTTAAAGCAGCAAGAGGCCTTTTCATATCCATCTTCATCATCGAGGCTCCAATACGCGGGAAGTTTTGCCCCAAGCGGTTGCCAAAGATTCTCTGAAAAGTAGTCTGCGACTTTCTGGCCTGTAGCAGCCTCCAGTACAAATGACAGGAGCTGTGTGTTTCCACTTAAATATGAAAACTCCACACCAGGATTTTCCATTACTTCATATGCTGCCACGGTTGACTTTAAATCGCTCCCAAAGTATGCCTTGGCATGATATCCTAATGGACTAACATAGCTCTCGTCAAAATTAATTCCAGAGCTCATTGTTAGCAAATGCTTAATTGTGAGATCGCTTGCCAACCCATCAGCATACTCTGGAAGAAAGGCGCCTACTTTTTGGTCTACAGACTCAATCTTTCCATCTTTAATAGCAACTCCAACAAGCATGCTCACGAAAGTCTTCGCCATAGAAAAAGTATTGGTAACTGACGCTTTACCGTAGCCGCTCCAGTACTTCTCAACCCTGATAGAATCATTTTTTATGAGGAGATAAGCAATGGAATTGCTGCTTTCAATTTCATTCAAATACTTTTCAGGAATTGTTTTTTTATTGTAATCAAGCCCAGTTGGCCATGGCGTGAAAGCGCCGGTTTTAACCTCTCTGTTATCAAATATCTGGTACTCATCGATATCAGCGCTTGTCTTGCCCTTTAGATAGGTATGGGCAATTCCTTTAAAGAGATGCTTGTTTCCAGTCACCAAGATTAATGCGCTGAGCACAGCCAGGAGTATTAAAATTCCCTTTCCAATTTTTAGCAAATACATCATCATTTCTTATTTTACAACCTCTAGAGACCCCTCTTTTGTGATCAGCTGCATTTCAAAAAGATC
>NVRZ01000088.1 GCA_002401055.1 Bacteroidota bacterium | reverse complement strand
GAAGCAGATGAAGCAGTTCGGAATTTTGGAAAAGCTCAAAAAACCGCAGCATTGGGACTGAATTGGTCAGAGATGGGACCAGATAATGTAGGGGGAAGAACAAGATGCATTCTTATCGATAAAGACAACCCTTTGCGAGTATATGCTGGAAGTGTTGCAGGAGGGCTTTGGATCTCAAATACCGCTGGTTATTCCTGGTCTCCGTATGATGATCATAATCTAAGCCTGGCCGTTGCAAGTATTACACAAACTACGAATGGCGACATATATTTTGGTACAGGTGAGTCGTTTGCTGGAGCGAATGGACAAGGCACCTTAGGTACGCCTGCTATGCTTGGAAGAGGAGTTTTTAAATCTACTGATGGTGGCAACACATTCAGGCAACTTCCTTCAACTTTGCCAAATAGTCCTAACAATACTGGAATGGCTTGGGCATTCGTAAACAGGTTGGCAGCAGATCCTGTTGACCCTTTAAAATTATGGGCCGCAACAAACAGTGGATTGCACTACTCCGTTGATAGCGGAACTACCTGGACAAATGCTATTTGTGTAAATTGTCCTTCAACCACCCCTATTTATAATACGTCAAGTTTTCAGGATGTAAAAGTAGCAAGCAACGGAGCAGTTGGAGCTGGAAGCAGCGGAATTGCTTGGATGTTAAGGGCTGGACAAACTGATTTTGAGTCTGTGAGTACTAAGTTAGCTGGAATTTCCGGCGCAAGTAGAATTGAGTTTTCTTTTGCTCCTTCGGACCCGGATTACGTATACATATGTGCAACTTCAGGGGGGCTTCATAATTTGTATCAATCTAAAAATGGTGGAGCCAGCTTTATTGTGATTGTACCAGGTGTACCAAATGATCCGGTTTTCGGCGACCAAGGATATTATGATCTGTTATTGGGTGTGTTTCCAGATAACAGAGAGCATGTTTTAGTTGGTGGTGTTCAACTTTATGCTTGGAATGGTCCTGATAATACCTGGGGTCCGGTTGCATTAACGGGCGGTTTTGGTAGTGGACTCTACGTTCATGCGGATAAGCATGTTGTAACCTTTAGCCCTAATTATTCCGAAGCTCCTTACTATTATATAGGTTCGGATGGTGGTGTTTCCGTCTTTAATATTAATGGAAGCAAGACATACATTACTTTTAATACGGGCTATAGTGTAACTCAATTTTATGCTATGGGAACTTCTAGGGAGGGATGGGTGGCCGGAGGTACGCAGGATAATGGCAATCCTTTTATCGATTTCACAGGCAACACAACTAGATCGCAAGTGTATAATTTGCCAAGTGGTGATGGTGGCTATATGCAATTTTCTGTAATTAATCCAGGTGCTTTCTTTTGGGAGTCGCAAGGAGGTGATGCAAAGCGATCTCCAGATCATGGATCTGGGGCTGGTGGATTTTTCGTAGGGCCTTCCATCATGTGCAATGGTGACTGTGATGATGTGCCTGGTGGAACTGGCGACTATGACGGAGCATGGGTAACACCTTTGGTGCTTTGGGAGAGTTTTAACGACACTGCAAGTAAGGAAAAAGTTCAATTTATTGCAGATCAAACCTATTCAGCGGGTGCTACTATGTATATTCCAAGTAGCAACAGCGGATTCCCATTTGAGTATGTGACATCGGTACCAATTTCTGTAAACGATACCTTATATATTAAAGATCTTGTTCAGAGCAAGTTTTTTGTTGGTTTGGGTTCTGGAGTATGGATGTGCAAGAATGTGCTGGATTTCTCAGATGTGCCTGAATGGTATAAACTATCTTCATCAGGAGGAGCTACCTGTATTGAATTCTCTAAAGATGGTGATGTGATTTTTGTGGGCCGTGGAGGTTCTGGCCAACTATCAAGGATTTCAGGAATTAATGGAATTGTACCTGGAGATCCGTCTACCAAGACCACACCAGGCAACACGCCAACTATTCCTAATTCTATTGTCCAACAGTCTTTATATAGTGGCGCTCAGTTCCTTACAGGACTAAGCGTTGATCCTAACAATGCAAACAATGTGGTTATTACGTTGGGTAATTATGGTAATACAACATATGTTAGGAGATCAAACAACGCGCTTGGTACTGGTAGCTTTAGCTCAATTCAGGGTGATTTGCCAGCAATGCCGGTATATGATGCGCTTATTGAGATGCATGATTCTAACAGAATTATTCTGGCTACTGAGTATGGAATATTTACTACAGATAACGGATTTGACGCATCTCCTACTTGGATAGAAGAAAATACTGGGATGGCAAGAGTACCGAGTTTTATGCTCATACAGCAGTTACATAAAAATGACAAGTGTACAGGTGTAATTAATGAAGGAGTTATTTATGTTGCCACTCATGGGCGAGGTATCTTTAAAGAAACTATGTATGCAGATTCTCAAGCTACAGAAGCGTGTGAGCTGCCTGTAGGGATTGAAGACGAACCTATTCTTCCCACAATTGAGATGGAATTCTATCCAAATCCTGTTGTTAATGGAATGGGTAACCTGAGCTTCACCATGACAGTGTCAGAAGTTGTCTTGCTAAAGATTTATAACATCAGCGGTAAACTGGTTGATGTGGTGGCACTTGGCAAAAAGTCTGCTGGTGTACACACTGTAGCAGTTTCAATGAATGAGTTGGGTGCTGGAACATATTTCGTTCAGCTCAGCTCTTCTAGTGCTTCGGCAACTACGAAGGTGGTGGTGGTAGAGTAATACATACACAAAAGAACATTGCATATGAAAGGGGCTTTCTCATTGAGATTGCCCCTTTTTTTATATGTAATTCTGAGCGGAGCCAAGAATCTTACTCTTCTCAATGTCTAGATTCTTCGCTGTGCTCAGAATTACAATCAAAGCGTTGCTCAGAATTACAATCGTAGAAACTAATTAGTAGGCGTATTGATTTTCATCAATAATTCGTGCAGCAATTCTCCTTCGCGCCTCTTTGGTATTGAATGGTTCCTGTTTGGTGAATCGTTTCATGCCCATAAGCATTATACGAAGCTCATCGCCCTCTGCAAAGGCATTCAGAGCATCCTTTCCAGCTTTGTTTATTCTGTCACCTGCATCAGTGATAAACACGCGCATTATATCCAATTGTTCCTTACAGCTCTCCTCGCTAGCCATCCCCACCATCTTTTCTACCCTAAGCTGAACAGATTCAGCTGCGTAGGTATCCATTATCATGTCTGCCAGGTTCATTAGGATTTCCTGTTCGTTGGCCAGTTCCATCATTAATTTTTGCGCTGCGGATCCTGCAACCATCAATACAGCCTTTTTCATTCCGGCAACGTATCGTTTTTCTGCAGCAAACAGAGAATCATCCATGCCTCCGAAGTCAGGTACTGCCATCAGTTCCTCACCTACCGCTTTGGCTGGTCCCATTATGTCTAACTCGCCTTTCATTGCACGCTTCATGAGCATATCCACGGTAAGCATTCTGTTAATTTCATTGGTGCCTTCAAAAATTCTGTTTATTCTCGCATCCCTGTATGCCCTTTCCATCGGAGCATCCGCAGAATATCCCATTCCGCCGTATATCTGAACACCTTCATCAGATACATAATCTAGTACTTCTGAACCAAATACCTTAAGCAAGGCTGCTTCAATAGCAAACTGCTCTACACCTTTTAGCTGGGCTGATTCCAGGTCCATTCCTTCATCCATATAGGATTTTATAGCATCGTCTATGTTTTGTCCACAACGGTAAGTTGCCGATTCCGTCACAAAAGTTCTTATGGCCTGTTCTGCTATCTTATATTGAATAGCACCGTATGAGGAGATCGGTTTTCCAAATTGTTCCCTCTCGTTGGCATATCGCACAGATAGGGTGATAATGTTCTTACAGCCTCCCATACAGGCAGCAGCCAATTTGATTCTACCAATATTTAAAATATTCAATGCAATTTTAAATCCCTGCTCTCTCTCTCCCAATAAATTCTCTACTGGTACATTACAGTCATTAAAGAAAACCTGTCGAGTTGAAGAGCCTTTGATACCCATTTTGTGTTCCTCAGGATTTAATGTAATACCGCCAAATGCTTTTTCAACAATAAATGCGCTTAGGTTTTTATCATCCTCAATTTTAGCAAACACGATAAATATCTCCGCAAATCCAGCGTTCGTGATCCACATCTTTTGTCCGTTGATGACATAATGTTTGCCATCGCTGCTCGGCATAGCTTTTGTTTTTCCAGAGTTGGCATCTGATCCGGAGCTTGGTTCGGTCAAACAATATGCGGCAAAATACTCTCCCGAAGCCAATGCTGGTAAATACTTCTCCTTCTGCTCTTTATTTCCATAATAATAGATTGGCAAGGTGCCAATTCCCGTATGAGCTGCCATAGAAACAGTAAATGAGTGGCCAGAACCATTTGCTTCAGTTGCCAATAAAGAGGTATTAAAATCTTTACCAAATCCACCGTATTCTTCGGGCAAGGAAACTCCCAATAGGCCTAATTCACCTGCTTTTTTTAGTATTGAAACAACCAAACCCTCTTGTTGGGCATCGATTTCTTCGAGTAGGGGCCAAACCTCTTGTTGCAAGAAATCACGATTAGATTGTGCAATCATTTGCTGTTCCTCATCCCATTGTTCCGGAATAAAAATGTCTTCGGCTTTGGTTTCTGCAATCAGAAATTCGCCTCCTTTAAGTGCTTTTGTTATTGTTGCTTCGTCAGTTCCCATTGTTTAGGTTGTTTAAAGTGTTGTAAAATTGAGTATGAGTTAATTTAATAGTTCAAATATGCCCGCAGCACCTTGTCCGGTACCCACGCACATAGTTACGATGCCGTATTTCTTCTTTCTCTTTCTAAGTTCATTCAATAGTTGAACTGTTAGTTTAGCCCCAGTGCATCCAAGTGGATGGCCCAATGCAATTGCTCCGCCATTCACATTCAATTTTTCAGGGTCTAGATCTAATTTCCTGCGTACTGCGAGTGACTGTGATGCAAAGGCTTCATTGAGCTCAAACAAGTCTATATCATCTTTCTTAAGTCCAGCTTTATCCAATGCCATTGGAATGGCTGCAACGGGTCCAATACCCATAATTCTCGGATCAACGCCCGCAACACTATAAGAAACCAGTCTTGCGATAGGAGTGAGGTTCAATTCTTTCACCATTTTCTCTGACATGACCATTGTAAATGCTGCTCCGTCAGACATCTGTGATGAATTTCCGGCGGTGACCGAACCTTTATCAGCAAAAACCGGTTTTAATTTAGCCAGGGCCTCTATACTGGTTCCTTTTCTAGGCCCTTCGTCAGTGTCAACTACGTATTCTCGTGACTGCTTCTTGAAATTTTCATCCAGATAATTCTCCTTTACAGTTACAGGAACGATACCCTCGCTGAAAGCACCGTTTTCGAGTGCATTCAGGGCCTTTTCATGTGATTGGAAAGAAAATTCATCCTGATCTTCTCGGGATATTTTAAATTCTTCCGCAACTGCTTCTGCAGTTAGTCCCATTCCCCAATACCAGCTTGGATGTTCCTTGGCAACATCTGAGTTCGGAACGATTCTCCATCCCCCCATCGGAATAGGCGACATAGTCTCTACGCCACCCGCAATAATACAATCTGCCATGCCAGAGTGTATTTTAGCCGAGGCAATTGCAATTGTTTCCAATCCAGATGAGCAATAACGATTTACAGTCATACCTGGTACTTTATCAGTGTCAAGACTCATGAGTGAGATGATTCTTCCAACGTTTAGGCCCTGTTCGGCTTCCGGCATGGCGTTACCAACGATTACATCTTCGATTCTGTCTTTGTCTAAACCTTTCGTTTCAGCAACCAAGTGCTTTATCACCGTAGTTGCCAAATCATCGGCTCTGGTAAATTTGAATTTTCCTCTTGGGGCCTTGCCCACTGCGGAGCGAAATCCTCCAACGATAAATGCATCCATATTCTTAAGTTTTTAAGTAGTTCTTAGTTCCTAAGTACTTTCCCTGTCTGTATAATACTTTGTAATCTCTCCATTGTTTTGCGTTCTCCGCATAAGGATAAAAATGCCTCTCTTTCCAGGTCAAGTAAGTATTGTTCGCTAACTAAGGTAGGCGCTGATAAATCTCCACCACAAAGAACATATCCTAACTTCTCAGAGATCTTTTTGTCATGCTCAGAAATATATTTTCCCGACATCATAGAATCGGATCCAACGTAAACGATTCCCAAACCTGATTTACCCAGTACTCTAATGTCGTTACGTGGCAATGGTTGAGTATATCCGGCTTCAGCCATGAGAATTGCACTTTCCCTGGCCTCCAGTAACAAGCGGCTTCTGTTCAAGGTTACCTTATCTCTGCCTCTTCTCATGTGTCCGATTTCAAATGCCTCTTCAGCTGAAGTACTGACTTTAGCAGTTCCTATGGTGAGGAATTTTTCTCTCAATGCATTGATTTCCACATCACCATCTCTCAGCTCATCAGAGAACCTAACGGCAAATTCCTTTGTTCCACCTCCACCAGGTATAACGCCTACACCGAATTCAACCAATCCCATGTATGTTTCAGTATGTGCTTGCACTTTGTCCGCATGCAGGCAGATTTCACAGCCACCACCTAATGTGAGGTTATGAGGCGCTACAACCACAGGGATTGATGAATACCTGAGGCGCATCGTGGTATTTTGAAAGGCCCTGACAGCCATGTCGAGTTCATCGTATTCTTGTTCGATTGCGAACATGAAAATCATGCCCACATTGGCTCCTGCTGAGAAGTGAGCACCTTCATTTGATATTACCAATCCCCTAAATTCCTTTTCTGCAAGATCTACCGCTTTATTCAATCCTTGAAGCGTATCACCTCCAATCGTATTCATCTTGCTATGGAACTCGAGGTTCAAAATGCCATCTCCTATATCAATTATAGTGCTCCCAGAATTTGACCACACCGTTCTGTTCTCACGGAGATTGTCCAGCATAATAAAACTTCCAATTCCGGGAATTTCACCTGTTGTCTTCTCCTCAACCTTGTAGCAGGTTTTAACGCCTTCTTTTAGTTCGTAAAACGACTCAACTCCACTATCGAGCATGTCGTAAACCCATTGAGCAGGTTTCAATCCCGCTTCTTCCATGGCTTTTACAGATTCCTTTACACCCAGTGCATCCCAGGTCTCAAAAGGCCCAAGCTCCCATGCGAACCCAGCCTTTAATGCATCATCAATTTTATAGATGTCATCTGATATTTCAGGAATTCTATTTGATACATACTGGAAAAGACCATAGAAAGCTTTGCGATAAAATTCACCAGCTTTGTCTTTACCTGAAACCAAAACTTTCATCCTTTTCCTGACATTATCAATTGACTTGGTCAGTTCAAGCGTTGCAAACTTTACCTTCTGCTTTGGTTCATATTCCAGCGTTTTCAGGTTCAATGTTAGAATTGTACTCTTGCCCTTGTCATCCTTCACTTTCTTGTAAAAACCCTGTCCGGATTTTGATCCCAACCAATTGTTTTCGACCATTTTTGAAATGTACTCTGGCATGGTGAACAGGTGGTGCATTTCGTCATCCTTACAATTTTCATCCAGTCCGTTAGCGACATGAACTAAGGTGTCCAGTCCAACTACATCACATGTTCTGAAGGTTGCAGACTTCGGCCTTCCCAATACTGGGCCTGTTAATTTGTCAACCTCTCCAACAGTCATGTCCATCTCTTTTACCAGATGAAAAAGAGCCATTATGCCAAATACGCCAATTCTATTGGCGATAAAGGCGGGAGTGTCCTTGCACAATACTGTCGTTTTCCCCAAATGCAGATCGCCATAGTTCATTAAAAAGTCTACCACCGCGGGATCAGTTTTTGGTGTAGGTATGATTTCTAACAATTTTAAGTAGCGTGGAGGATTAAAGAAGTGTGTGCCACAAAAATGTTTTTGAAAGTCTTCGCTTCTGCCTTCCAGCATGAGGTTGATAGGGATGCCTGAGGTGTTAGAGGTAATAAGGGTTCCAGGCTTTCTGTAGTTCTCAACTTTTTCAAACACTTGTTGCTTGATGTCA
Organism: Bacteroidota bacterium; assembly: GCA_002401055.1. Lineage (GTDB taxonomy): Bacteria > Bacteroidota > Bacteroidia > NORP154 > NORP154 > NORP154. Next base: position 2,818 of record NVRZ01000088.1, on the reverse strand, counting down.
AGTCGTTCAATAACTACTTCTATAACCCAATCACAATCGCTTATGTCTTTTAAGTCGTCATCAAAATTTCCAGTTTTAATTCTGGATGCAAATTTTTTGCTGTAGATAGGAGATGGATTAGATTTCAGGGCAAATTTGAGCGCATCATTCACGATTCTGTTTCGAACCGCCTTGTCTTCCAATGTTTTTCCGGCTTTTGTTTCAGCTTCATTGAGCTCATTAGGCACTATGTCTAACAGTAGTACTTCAAGACCTACATTGGCAAAGTGACAAGCAATACGCGATCCCATTACTCCTGATCCGAGAACCGCTACTTTATGAATTATTCTTTTTTCTGTCCTCATAACATATAGTTAATTAGATGTGAGTTATTTCTTGCTGTTAGATTTGCTTTTCCCATTCAATAAATTCTGGTTGTTCAGCAGCTCATTAATTTGTTTAATAGTTTTAAAAAACCCTTTAAGCTTGGTAGGGCTTAGCTTTTCTTGTAGTGCTAGGTTAAAACGAATTACCGTGTCTCTGGAAATGTCCCTGTGTTTGGCGCCGGCTTTGGTGAGATATATTCTTACCATCCTCTTGTCAGTTTTGTCAACCTTTCGGTATATCAATCCTCTTTCTTCCATAGATTTCAACATCCTTGTAAGGCTTCTTGGCTCCATACCCATCTTAGGGCCCAATTTGGTTGAGGGTGTCCCCTCTTTTATATCTATGCTGAGAAGTGTTTGTCCTACAGCCATACTGGAGTCGTACTTGCTAGCCTCAAGATTGTACATTCTGGCAATGCCATGCCAGGCCCAGCGTATGTGAAAATCTATGGTTTCTTCAGGCTTCATTTAGTAGAAATGATAACGACACAAATATAAATAATATTATGCATGCATACTAAAATAGATTTATTTTATTGTTTCAGCTGGTCAGGCAGATTAATTCAAAACGCAATAAAGCGCTTTAATATGCATAAAAAAACAGATAAATGCATAAAACAACTGTAAAGGGCAGTAAATAGCACAAAATTCAAATAGGTGCAAAGCGATAATATTGTGAGGGATGCGCAATATTGATTTAAATGTGCTGAAAGCCACAATATTCGGGTGCTTAGTTGCACGGGAAAAGTTAGTTAGCAGTTGAGCAAACAGAAGAAGAAAGACCTATCTGTTTCTACCGTATGCCTCATGGCTGGATACCCAGTCGGAAGAAGAGATTGCGGAAGCAAGGGAGATTTCGCCGGCAAGCACAACACCTGCAACTATTTCTGCGAATTTCTTCACCTTACCTTTTCCTTTACAGCCCATAATGTCAAGGCATTCAGATTGAGTTGCCAAATGAGTACCTCCTCCATAAGTCGCGACAATAAGTGAAGGAATTGTAATTGAAATGTACAGATCACCTTCCTTGGTCATTTCGGTATAAACTATTCCTGCAGAGGATTCTGATACGTTGGCAACGTCCTGGCCAGTTGCTATAAACATGGCGGTAATTGCATTTGGAGAATGAGCTCCATTGTTATTGGCCCCTGACATAAACGAGCCTACGTTGGAGATGCTGCTGTGATGGAATAGGCTTTCCGGTTCAACACGCATGTGTTGCAAAAGAATATCTCGCTTAAGCGTGGCTTCTGCAACTACTCTCTTTCCCCTGGTACGCATTACGTTGATCTGAGAAGCTTTCTTGTCAGTTGCAAAATTTGATTCCAAGTAAAAATGTTGAATTCCTTTGTAGTTGTCGATGATCCAACTGCACGCTCGGAAGGTAGCTTTCCCAACCATGTTTTGTCCAGCGGCATCTCCGGTATAGTAGTTGAATCGCAGAAAGGCAAATTTATTGGATAAGAAGGGGTCTATATACTGAAGCTTAACTACAGAAGAAGTTAATTCAGCTTCTGCGGAGATCTTTTTCAGGTTGTCATTGATCCAATATATAAAGTCACGCGCTTTTCTGGCATTCTCAAACTCAAACACAGGTGCTCTTTGCATTGCATCCCCAACCACTGAACAAATTGCTCCACCGCAGAGGTTCAATACTTTAATTCCTCGATTGTATGAGGCAACCAAAGTGCCCTCTGTCGTTGCCAATGGTACAAGGTAATCCCCTTTTGCATGCTCTCCATCAATCTTAATAGGCCCTGCAAACCCGATAGGTACTTGCGCTACACCACCAAAATTTTCAATATTCCCCTGTAATTCTTTAGGGTCGAATGAATACTTACGGATGTGTTCCAGTTTTGCACCAGTTTCCTTTTCGACAAAATCCTGCCTCTCTTTGATTATTTTATCACCATAGTCATCATCTTCTGAACGAGGTATTCGAACTATTTTGGCTTTGGTATCAACAATTGAATCGTCGACCTTAAGTTTTAATTTGCCAAATGGCTTTGCCTCAAACACAATTTCAATTTCGTGCTTTCCAACAGGTAATCGGTCCAAACCAGTTAACACCTCCAAAGTCTTTCGCAAAGGGAAGTCTACTGGATTACTTGTAGATATATCTTTCGCTGAAATGTTATTGCCATCACCCATGTCTAGTTCAATGCTATCCAAGGGCACGGATTGTCCGCCAATTGTAACACCAGTAAGTGCTACTAGCTTTGAGTCTTTTAATCGATTCTTCAGAGCAAATTTAACGCCTGAGTCAGTATTTTGAAGACTTCCGTTTGTGTAGAGTTGCTTAAGTATTAGTGTAGGTATAAACATAGGTTTAGAACTTGATTGCTTTAAGCTGTAAATCTCGTAAAATAATCAACGAATAACGAATAAGTACGAATCTACGAATGCTTGCAGAAAAGAGCAGGTTAAAAACCATGTATTCAGGTAATTCGTTA
>NVRZ01000087.1 GCA_002401055.1 Bacteroidota bacterium | reverse complement strand
ATATGGATCAATCTAATTTTCCTTTGGGATTGGACTATTTCATTAAGGCCTTAAAAATAAGACTGGCACTCGCCAATAAAAAGGGTGTGGCTCAATCCTATAGTAACATTGGCTCCCTTTACTTAACAATGTATACGCATTACCAAAGTGAAGAGGAGAAATATAGAGATTTGCCGACTGCGAGCACATGGTGGGCAGAAACAAATCCCGTACAATTGCTTGATACTGCAATGGTTTATCAACAAAGAGCCTATCGAATAAGTAAGGAACTCAGTGATAAATATGGCATGACGTTCAGGCTTTATGGAATGGCAAGGATATATTATAAAAAGAAAGAATACACCACATCGATTGAGTTCTATCAAAAAGCGGAGTTGCTTTCAGATAGCATTTCAGCGTTGAGGCTGAATACGGATTGCCACTCTGGTATGGCAAGGTGCTATGAAAAACTGGGGAAGTATCAGCTGGCACTGGAGCACTTCAAAACTTTTTCCTTACAAAAGGACAGCATGTTTAATGAAGAGAAGAATAAGGACCTAGGTAAACTGGAAGCCAAGCATGAGTTTGAAACTGCAGAAAGTGAGCGAAAGCGATTTGATACTGAAAAATCGAGAGTGCAGAATGAAAGGATACACCGGAGAGATTTGCTTCAGTATTCCGTAATAGCAATCGTCATTGTACTGATATTCGCAACGGTCATTGCACTCACACGCATTTCAATCTCTCCCCGATTATTGGAGGGCTTGATCTTCCTCTCCTTCCTTCTCTTTTTCGAGTTTATGTTGGTCTTACTGGATCCGTATATAGAAAGGTTTAGTGGTGGAGCTCCTGCCTTTAAACTCATCTTCAATGCAGCGCTTGCAGCTTTTATCTTTCCACTACATTCATTCTTTGAGGTAAAGTTGAAACGGCGCATTTCTTGAAATAATTAGTTAGCTGGAGCCTGTGTCCGCTCAATCTTTAACGTGAATCTCTTATTGTTGGTCTCGCGTCTTTCATAATTTCATATCTTAGAAGACATGAAACGTCTTTTGATAGCTATCGTAATTTTTCTTTCAGTCTTAGATAGTATGTCACAAATTCCTGATATCAAAGAAGGTGCTTATAAAAACTCGATGTATTTTGAGAAAGGTATTCTGCTGTTGCGAGCTGAATTCAGATTTAAAGAGACTGGCTTTGGCTTAGATAGGACTTTCTATAGGGTATCCACTAAAGATAAAATCGCTAAGTCTCAGTTGAAGAAACATATTATTTGGGGAATCTACCAGAATTCAGTTTTGTATCTCAATGCTATGAGGTTGGGTATGAAAAAACACTATGTGGTCGTTCAGGAGATTGGCAAGTATTGCTATTTGATAGGAAGACCCATAAAGGATATTTCTCAACAGGCCGCTATTGGAAATGCAGCATTCTACGGTGGCCTCATTGGCGCTGGAATAACTAATGCTGCAATCAATGCTAAAATTAATGATCAAATTCACTATCTCGTGAATTTGGACACCGGAGTTCCTCATCTAGTTACACAACCCTATTTAGAACATATCTTGGCCGCAGATGAAAAGTTGCTAACGAAGTACAAAGATGAACTGAATCCTCATTATTTATCTGTGATGCTCAATTATGTCGGGTTGCTCAATGCGATGTATGACAATTGAATTTGATTGGCATCAATTTCGCTATGTTAGGCGGAAGTCTACAGTTATGAGATTTACACTTCTTTTCTTTTTATCTGTTCTTTGTTCGGGTATAATGGCCCAGGTTACATTGGATCAAACTTATCATGACTTTGGTGAGATCTACAAAGGTGATAGTCGTGTGGCTGAGTTTAATTTGATGAACACAGGCGATAAAAAGATTTACATTCTTCGTGCAGACACGGATCGTGAGCTTGACATTCGATTTTCCACAAAAACCGTTGAACCCGGTGCTTACGCGACCATCCGTATTCAGGTAAACCCTCGGGAGAAGGGGAAATTCGCAAAGAGTACAAACCTGTGGATAAGCAGCTCGCAGGTCCCTTTCCTATTAGAGTTGGTTGGTGATGTGAAGGAGTTGGAAAAAACTTTTCAACCCTGTCCCACATTTAGGAATCCTAATACAGTTCAGCAAATTCAATTCAGCATGGAGGCTACGGTTACGGATGCCAAAAGTGAATTGCCTGTTGAAGGTGCAGTAATACAGATGCTGAGAAATGGTGTTCCGATGGATATCCCACTTCTCACGGATGAACGTGGCAAGGCCAGCTTGGAGATTCCATTGGGATTGTATTATGTGATCACAAGTGCAGACGGATACAAGACCGATGAAGCTGATATTTACCTCAATCGAAGTAGAAGGGAGGTGAGAATTAAACTCATTCCTTTAGAGAAACGAGAAGATCCTATTCCTGAAGCTGCAGCTACGATACCGGCAACAGCCATTGAAGCAGAGCCGGTTTCTGGCGAGCCGTTAGTGGCGGAGTTAGCTGAAACTACCGTTGTCGCAAAATTGCCCGCCGGTTTTTCACCCGATAATTATGCGGCAAACAACATTGTATTTCTTATTGATGTATCTGGCTCCATGCGGCAGCTTGGTAGGCTGGATCTATTGAAGGCCTCTATGTTAGAGCTCATAAAAATATTGCGTGAAATAGATAGGGTCTCAATTCTAACATACACGGCAACTTCCAAGGTGGTTATGGAGTCGATGAACGCTACAGAGAGCAACAAGGCTCTTATGTCAAGCATCATAACAGGTCTTGAGGCGAAAGGTAGTACTCAGGGCGGACAGGCCATGCAGTCTGCATTTGATATGGTAAAACGAAACTATGTTAAGAATGGAAGTAATCAGGTGGTAATGGCCACAGATGGCTTGTTCCGCGATAACTACGCTGCTATGCTAAAATTAGTTGAATCCAATACTTCTAACAATAGGAATATTTCTGTGATTGGGATTAAAAACGTCTCTAGAAGCGCTGCGCAAATGCAGGAAATTGCCACTGTTGGTTCAGGATATTACATCAACATTCAGTCGTATGAAGATGCAAAGGGCAATCTTATTCAAGGAATTAAAGCTGCTTGTGTGAAAAGGTAGATCTGAGGAGGGCACTTCGGCTCCGCTCAGCGTCCTTTGAATATTTTGAGATCGGCCACTGAGCGGAGCCGAAGTGTCCGATTGGTTGCCTATTGAACCACCAAACTCTTTACAACTGAACCTGCCTCAGACCTGATTGATATACTATAAACCCCAGCGCTCCACTTGGAAACGTCCAAAGTAATGTCATCACTTTGTCCAGAGATATGTTGCTGATTAACCACTCGTCCTGCCTCATCATAAACCTTCAGTTCATAGGTACTCACTTTTCCGGAAACGACAATTAATACCTGCTTACTCGCCGGATTTGGGATAAGCTGCAATTCGGGGGCGTTGAACACATTGTCTTTTAGACTTACGGGCGCGGTGCTAACCCCAATGTACTCGACGTCACTATTTTGAATGCCAGCCAAAACGCACAAATTGGCAACTACTGCTTTCACATTGTTTCCCATGAAATTGAAATTCAAGCTGTCAATCACATCATCAGATGTATGATAGTTCAAATTTCTGAAATTTGCCCCGTCTGATAGCATTATTGCCTCCATACCCTTGTCCCAAAAAGGAGCGTGGTCGCTTCTTCTTAAATCTGGTGAAGTAGATGAGTTGGCATAAGCTACAAGCGAGATTACCCTTAATTCTGGAACAAATATTCGAGTGATGCTATCGTACATCCTACCTAACCATTTTGAACTGTCACAAGCCACATTGGTGATGAAATTACCTCTAAAGCTATCAGCTGCAACGGAGTCGTAAGCTGCGGGAAATGCGAGATTAAAACCGAAGGGAACAGATTGAGTGTTGACCCTCTCACTATAATATCCAATCATTTCATAGTTGAAGATGCCTTTGATCTTTTCCCAGGGTTGAATGCCGCCGTTGTTTACATAATTGAGGCTTCCGATAAGCCCATCCTCCTCCATGTCGAATCCAATAAAGCGTATGCTCTTTCTGAAATTATAAGGAGCTAATATTCTCGCCACTTCCAGGAATCCAACGGTGCCCGATCCATTGTCATCTGCACCAGGAGCAACAGGTACCGCATCGTAGTGGGCATCATTAATAAATGTAGAACTGTCTTCAACTACACCTGGATGTCTTCCTATTATACTCACTCCAGTATCTCCAAAGAAGCTGTAACTCTGGGTAGATATTTCAAACCCATAGCTATCAAATCTGCTGCTGATTGAATCGCGCACATCTACAAGGTGCTGTTCATTGATACCGTGATCCCTTTGGGTTCCAATCCATTGAAGATCCTGGTATAAATTCATGGTATCTACCTGATCGACAATTGCCTGAATATCTATCTGGTAACGGTCGTCGGCTGTAACTCGAACTTTGTAGTCGAGGATGTTCGGATGTCCAGCGCCATAATTCCATACGATCTCCTTATTTCCACCCTGTTGGATGGGGTAGCCTAAATCTCCGGTTGCATTGCTCGTGTTGATGTTATAAACCGTATCGTTGGCGGAAACTCCTAGGAATATCTCAAGATCATCAAACTCGGTATCCGTCACATTAAAGTAAACGTGTAATTCAGTGTTAGCAACATCTGCCCAGACATACAAGTTTAATATGACGGGGGCCTGGTTTTGTGAAAATGCCCTACCTGGGCAGATTGCTAACAATGAAAGCAAAAGTAAGTTGAGTATTTTCTTAATCATCCTGTGTAAATGAGATATAACAAAGATAGAAGAAAAGAAAGAGAAGCCTGACCACTTCGAATGCGCCAAATTAACTTTGAAATCTAACTCCAAACCTTCCATGTTGTATTGGGAGAGGATTTGGTATATCTGATTCGCCGAGCATTTCTCGTAGGTCAATTTCAATAGTTCTTGTAATCGAGTGTATTGGTATATCAGCGGCCCGATTTTCGAATGGGTCCTCCGTTACACTGCCCGCTTTTTCCAGGATGAAGAAAACAAAGGAAATGGCCATATTCATCGGAATTGTTCCCCATCCCATAGTGCCAACCAATCCAAAGGGCAGTGACAGTGCGAACATCCATAAAAACAGCCTGGTGAAATAATTATAATAATAAGGGAAAACCGTGTTCTTTATCCGTTCAGCCCTTCCCTGTAGATCATAAAGGTTTTGTAGTACACCCGCGAGCTCCATGTGTCGAAAGTCTTCTATGATTCCAAGTTCATACGCATCCTTTAGTCTACCGCCTTGTATGTGAATTAGCTGGGTGGCTTTATTTGTATAGCCCTTGAGCGCATTGAGTTCTTCCGAAGTAATAAATTTTGACAGATCTTCCCAGGTATCATGCCTTAGTAATTGCATTTTTAATGCTACCGTCCATGCGAGATGACGGTGCACCAGCTCTTTTTTCCATTTCTCAATCTCCTCTGACGACACCTTATTGTCAGAATGAAATTCTGAGGCAAAAGACATGATTAACATGGCGAAGGACCTGCTTTTATTGATGACTCCACCCCATATCTTGCGTGCCTCCCACCAGCGGTCATAGGCTGAGCTATTTCTAAAGCCCAGGAAAATAGCCAACGCACCACCAAGGATGCTAACAGGTACAAGCGGCAACACAACTTCATCCCAGCCAAATTTATGGTGTGTGAGGTAGGCAATGGTTCCTATAGTGGCAAACACCATGATGTTAAACCTGTTATGAAATACAATTCCAAATAGTTGCTTAAAAATATTTCCTGAAAAGTTGATTAACATATTAGGGCTTTATATAGTTCGCAATCAAAAATAGTATTAAATCTGATGAGGCAGAGCATTAGCTAATGCGCCTCTTTAGCCAGATCTCGAAAAAGCTATGTAGCGGGAATATCAAAGCAGCTATGCCTGCGTTGAACAGTAGCTTTACACCTGGCGCTCCACCCGACCAAGTGTCTATGTATGGGTCAGCCAACACAAGAAAAAACTCGAATAGAATCAGAAAGGAAAAGAAGATAAGTCCCTCTGCCATTCTTTCGTTGACATTGATGAATCCAAGGGACATCACGCCTCCAAATAAAATTAAGATGGCAATAAAAATTACAGAGAACTGAAGATTATCTCTTCTCGCCATTTTTTCTCTCTCATGTCTTTGCTGATCCTTGGCTTCTTGATCTCTGATCATCTGCTCTTTTTCAAATTCATGTTGGGTTTGTTGGCGAATTGCGGCCTTTTGGGTGGAGGTGTTTTTCACACTATCGTTCATACTAACATAGAGTTCCTTCATTTCTAGCGTCTCCTTCCATTTTTTCTGCCTTCTATATATCATGACCAATTTGTCGGCCGCGGCGGAAATGGTTCTTGGATATCCAATTTCCTCAGCAATTTTCATACTGGCTAGTGCGATCGGCAGGGCTTCATTGATTTTTCCTTGAAGGATCATCATCCTGGCAATATTTGTCAGTGAATGCGAAATTCCATTTCGGTCGTTAAGTTCTTCCCTAATTGCTAAACTCCTGTTTAGATATACCATACATGTATCTATCAGGGGGCCATTTACCATTCCTTCTTCATTGGCTCTTCTTTCGTAGGCCAGGGCCATATTCACCAAAAGAACACCCAATGCTTGTTTGTTTTTTGAGGCTAATCTTAGTTTGTAACTAGGCTCAAAATAATTGAGTGATTCATCATATTGCTTCTTATAAAAGTATACCAACCCAATGTTGTTTAAAGTTGTAGCGCGGTCTGATTCTTTGCTCAATTCTAAGCTTGCTAAAAAATACTCCAGAGCTTTATCGTAGTCGCCTTGCATGCGGTGTATTATAGCCAGATTATTTAGAGATGTCCCCTCACCTGATTTGTTGCCTATTTCTCTGTCTAGCCTTAAGCTTTCTTGATAGTATTCCAACGCTTCGATAATATTCCCCCTTATACGGTGCATGTATCCTATATTGTTGATTGCCATGGACAATGATTTTGTCAAGGATATTCGATACTGATTTGATTCATCGTTTTCCTCAAGCATTAAACGAGCCAATGTAACTGCATCCTCAAACAAGCTCAACGCTGAGTCGGCGTGCTGTAAATAAACTTCCTCTCCCCACATCACATAGGCCTGTATTACAGATGAATCTATTCCGTGAGAAATAATATTTTTTAATGAATCAATACGTTCCCTGCTTTGCGCCTGGCACACGAGCGAAGCAAAAATGATACATGAGCAGGTGAGGAAGTATCTCATATGAGAATAACTTGAGAATTGTAATATATGGATTTACTTCTTTAATTTAATGTCATAATAATGTATTTTAGCATTGAACTTGATTAGGAGATATAAGCGATGAATTTGAGGATTAGAATATCAGTATTGGCATTACTTGCTTCGTCTTTCGTGTTTGGACAGGAAAGCGATTCGGCTGTTGCGAGAAGAATATTTACAGAGGAACTTACGAATGGTAAGAGCTACGAGATGTTGGAATATCTCTGTACCAGGATTGGGAGCAGGTTAAGTGGTTCTCCTCAAGCTGCTGCTGCGGTGGAATGGAGTAAGCAGCAGATGGAGAAGTTTGGATTTGACAAAGTAACCTTGCAGGAGGTGATGGTGCCCCATTGGGTTCGAGGAGCAGCGGAATACGCTGTAATTGTTAACTCGAAAGCAATTGGCAGTAGAGAAGTTCCAGTATTGGCTTTAGGTGGTTCAATTGCAACTCCACCTGGAGGGATAACGGCCAATGTCGTAGAGGTGCACAGTTTTGAGGAGCTGGAAGAATTGGGCAAAAAAAATATTCAAGGTAAAATCGTCTTTTACAATCGTCCGTTGGATCCAACATTAATAAGCACGGGCTCGGCTTATGGTGGGGCAGTTGACCAGCGCCATAGCGGTGCTAAGCATGCCGCTCGATATGGGGCAGTAGCGGCAATCGTCCGGTCAATGACTACGCAGCATGATGATGTTCCTCATACGGGAAGCATGCGCTATGACACTGTTGGTACAAAAATACCTACTGCAGCGATTAGTACAAATGCTGCGGATTTACTCAGCTCTTTATTAAAAGATGATTCAGATGTTCAATTCCACCTTGAGTTACACTGTGAAACGCTACCAGATGTAAAATCATACAATGTTATTGGGGAAATAAGAGGAAGTGAGTTTCCCGATGAGATCATATTGGTTGGGGGCCATCTCGATTCATGGGATGTAGGCCATGGGGCTCACGACGATGGAGGTGGTTGTGTACAATCAATTGAAGTCCTTCGGTTATTCAAAGTACTTGGCATAATTCCAAAGCGGACATTGCGTGCTGTTATGTTTATGAATGAGGAGAATGGAATGAATGGAGCGAAAGAATATGCAGCGCAGGCCAAGGCTAAGGGCGAGAATCATATTGTGGCTATTGAATCTGATGCCGGTGTTTTTACACCCCGAGGGTTTGGTGTTTACAGCGAAGGAGATGGGCTGGCTAAAATTCAGCGGTGGCTGCCAATTTTTAAGGATTACAATATATATCAGATTGAAAAAGGGTGGGGAGGTGCTGACATCAATAAATTAAAAGATCAGGGAACGGTATTGATTGGATTCAGACCTGATACGCAACGTTATTTTGATTTGCACCACACGAACAGCGACACTTTTGACAAGGTAAACAAAAGGGAGTTGGAACTGGGTGCAGCAACTATGGCTGTGCTGGTTTATCTATTGTCGGAACACGGCTTGTAAATCTACTCGCGAAGTCTCAGTGCAACATTCTCTATGCTCTCTATGGAGCCCACTACGGTTACGATATCATTCAGCCGAAGACGAGTATAGCCATGGGTAATTACACTCTGACCCCCACGAGAGATTGCTAGAATCAAAATATCTGAAGGCAAGCGAAGATCCCGTAATGAAATACCATGAATATTTGGGTTGAGTATTTCCAGATCAACGGTATCCTGACTCTCATCCATTCCCAATAACAGGGAAGCAGCCTGTGGCGAGCGAACAAGGTGGTCCATGAGGCTTACTATGGCAGTAGAAGGTTCCACTATCAAAGCTCCCAGCGCATGAAACCGATCGAAGTTTGCCCTGTCATTCAATCTGACCACCAGATCCTTCGTGCCAAAATGTTCATATGCCACTTCACATATTTCATAGTTCTCTTTATCTGAAAGCATCACAATAATTGCTTCCGCACTATCCGCACCAATTCTCTTCATTTCTTCCAAGTTTAAAGAGGATATAGGTTTGATGATAACGTCCAACTCTTCTTCTTCAATAATTCCTTTTCTCGATGCAATAACAACATCCCAGCCATGGTCCTTCAGCTGACGTGCTAATGCAAATGATTGGCCTTCAAGACCGAATATTACTGCGTTTCTGTTGCCATCAAATTCGGGAGTATTCGCCTTTATATGACTTTCACCAATCAGTGTAATTGACCATTTAAAGAGCGCTGGGCCAATCAATTGGTTGAGCACAATGACTGCAATGATTATGGTGGCAAATTCTTGCCCCCAACCTGTAAAAGAAGAAGCCACCACCGTAGCCAATCCCAAGCTCACGCCAGCTTGCGTTACATATGGCATCCAGGATATGCGAATAAATTTCCAACTCTCTCCTCCAAGTGCGCCTCCAGCTAATGATCCAACTATCAAAGAGAATAATCTTACGCCAAATAGAAAAAGCGCAACTGCCCATACTCTGATAAGGATATCGAGCGATAAAGATGCTCCAGTTAATGTAAAAAAGATTACGTAAATAATGGGTCCAGCATCGTTGAGTATCTTCAGAAATTCTGGTCGATGCTTTGTATAGTTAGCAACATAAAAGCTTCCGATGATACACGTAATTAGCGGTTCAATGTAAACTTCCATACCCAGAGCATCGAAGCTCCATTCTCTTACATAACCTGATGCCCAGTACACGCCATAGCCAAGGAACATTATTAGGGCCGTTTTGGCGATTGAACCAATTCTTATTGCTAGCACCAATGCGAGCAATTTTCCCAATAGATAACCAGCTAAAAATGCGATTAGCAATTCAAAAAACAGAAGCAGTATAAAGTTTTGGTCAAAGCTTACATTGTGTACCAATGCCTGAGCAATTGAAAAGCTAATGGCAAAAAGCATGATTACCAAAAAGTCAATAACTACCGTTACCCCTAATGCGGTCTGCGTAAAAGGACCTTTGGCCCGCATTTCATTAATCACTGCAATGGCCGAGGCTGGTGATCTGGCAACGAAAATTGTTCCCGCAAGAATAGCAACGGATATCTTGATATCCGTAGCCATGCCTTGCATAAAAGGAATTCTGTCCGCCAGATAGTAAATCGCCGCCGAGCTACACAAAAAAGTCACCGCTAACTGCCCAACAGTCATCCATGTAATGCTCCGGAATCTGCTCCTGAGTTCCTTAAGGTATAATTCTGCTGCTGCTGCGAATGCAATGAATGCAAGGGCAAATTCATTAACAAAGAATAGTTTTTCAGGAGCGGTGTCAGGAATTAACTTGAGTGCAAAGGGACCAGCAACGATTCCTGTTAACAGCAAGCCTGTAATAAGAGGCAGGTGCGTTTTTGTAAGCACTTTCGCGATTTGGTTCGATGCGATTGCAATTACTATAAAGCCTGCCAGGAAGATGAGTATCTCCTTGTATTCTAACATTACCTGTGTTGCTTTTATTGATCACCTTACTAAGTGAGAATGTCGGTAAGATATGGATTTTTTGAGCAAGCGGAAAAATCGACTTCTCTGCGATTATAGATTTTCAATAATGTTAAAGATGAAAATAAAGCCAAAATATTTTTATCAGAGTAGACGATCTCATTGTTAATAATTTATCGACGAATTACCATTGTTAGTCGACGAAATATTATT
>NVRZ01000086.1 GCA_002401055.1 Bacteroidota bacterium | reverse complement strand
GACCAGATTTAAACACCAGTTGCTGATAGGAAACCTGATTATTTCAATGCTCGCAGCTCTGGTGGCTCTGCTTATTGGATTTTATGAATTGCCACTTCTGCAGAGAGTAAATCCCGAATTCATTAGCTCATCTCAGTATAAGCTGATATGGCTCTGGGTCGTTGGATATGCTGCATTTGCTTTTATCACAACTTTGGCCAGGGAGATAATTAAAGATTCGGAAGATATAGAAGGAGACAAGCAGTACGGTAGTGTTACGCTTCCTGTACATTTTGGATTGTTGCATACAAAGTATATAATTATCTCAATAGTGGCAGTAATCTTGCTAACGATTGGCTATCTGCAGTATATATTTTTCAGTGATTGGCTGGCGGTGGCTTATATTTCACTACTAATTTATATTCCCTTGTTCTACTTGATATGGTTGGTGTTTAAAGCGACTGACAAGAGGGATTACCATCGGGCTAGCTGGATTATGAAACTTGTGATGGTGAGTGGTATTTTGTTTGCTTTAGTTGTAAATCCAGAGTTGGCTATTTTTTGATTGAGTTGACAAAAATTTCTGCTATTTCACCTGATTACTTTAATATAATTCTCGCCTCAAAATCTCCACGGAGAAAGGCCTTGCTAGAAGAATTAAAGTGGGAATTTTTGGTAGTAGAGGCTAATATTGATGAGGATCGACCTGCGCACTTAGTTAAAAAGGAGCACGCCGAATATTTGAGTATAAAGAAGGCGGCCGCCATATTAATTGATTCTGAGAGGGATATAGTGGTTGCTGCTGATACCGTTGTATATCTTGGTGAATCACACCTGGGAAAGCCCGAAAACTTGCCAGAGGCAAGGACTATGTTAAACTCATTATCTGGAAAGAGGCACGAGGTTATTACTGGTGTTACGATGCGGACGCTTAGAAGGACCATCACATTTAGCTGTGTAACAGAAGTTCAGTTTGCAATTTTGAGTAAGGATGATATTGAGACTTATATTGAGGAATATAATCCTTATGACAAGGCGGGGTCTTATGGGATACAAGAGCTCATAACTCCTGATGGAGAACGGATTGGTCCACTTAAAATAGATAAGGTAGTTGGGTCTTACACCAATGTTATGGGACTTCCTATCAATGAACTCCAGGGGGAAATGAAAGGTTTCTCTATTCCAAAATAATTTTTCTTACAAAGGAGCCGCTCCTGGAAGAAATTTTCAGATGGTACACGCCTTTGGGTTGACCGGTAAGGTCAAGTACCGATCTTTTTGTTCTAATAAGCGTACTGTAAACGATACGTCCAACCAGATCATAAATTTCTAGCGCAAGCCCTTCATCCAAAGTGGTGAACTCAACGTATGCTTTTCCTGATGTAGGGTTAGGGGATATACTAAATGATTTTTCCAAGAAGGATTTATTTATACCTACCGGCTCACTTACCATAACCGTACTGGATACAGTGTCATTTGCCGCATCCGTAACTGTAACAGTGTAAGTTCCTGCACATAATCCGACGGCCGTCATTGAGGTTTGGAATCCAGTTCCGCCATCCCATGAATACGTGTATGGAGCTGTTCCACCTGTCGCAGTTACGGTAGTCGTGCCGTCACACATTCCAGGTGCGGAGGTCATGGTAGATGAAGTAGTGGCGGCCAGAGGTTCGGGAATTAAAACACTGGTGCTATTTGATTTACTCGAATTGAAGTTTTTTGCCTTATCGGCCACACACACATTTGGAGGAACTACCTCAACACGGTATCTTAGAAATGTTGACGGAACAGGATTGTCCGTGAGGCTAGTGATACCAATTCCAAGCGAGTCAATTTTTATCCAGTTATCCTTATTGGTCGTGTCTTTAAAAACTCGATAAAAGGTAAAGTTGAACCCTTCATAGTCATCCCAGTCTAAGTTGATAGTAGGAGGTATACCTAAATTAATTTGAAGCAGTATTGTTTTATGAAAAGTACTTAAATCACTTTCATTTCCACAGCTATCCAGCGTAGAAATCTTATATCTGTAAGCCGTGGTGTTTGGATTGATTCCACCTGTTGTGTCAGTAAAATAACTGAGTGAATTAAAATCTACGCTTCCGACGTAGGTATATATTCCAATAATATCGCGATAGATACGAAAACTCGCAATATTTGTCATGCCCGTCTTATCCCATACAATCACATTTTTAGTTGAAGTACTGTCGACCGTAACCATGCATATGCTCGGTATGGTTCTGTTGGCAAATTGCTTCAGGGTCCATTGATCATAGCCTCCTTGATTCAAAGTTGCATCTCCGTCTGAAGATCTTGAATAGCCCGTGGTTACATAATATCCATCAGATGTTAGATACAAGCCGGAACCTTCGTCATTGTTGGTACCACCAATAGATTCTGTCCAATTGATGTTTCCTTTAGAATCCAGGTTAGCGACCCAAATATCTGTTGAATCAACTGAGCCATTGTGGTCATTGATATCTCCATCATTTGACTTGGACCAGCCCGTGATTGTAATACTACCATCGCAATATTCAAAGAGGTCTAAACCTTTATCTGCTCCCGATCCACCAAGCGCTTTGGTCCACACAGTATCACCAAGATTGTCCAATTTCAATACCCAATAATCTTCAAACCCATGGCTACCGTGCACATCTAAATCACTCGACCTGGTAAAGCCCCCAACAATATAACCTCCGTCAACTGTTTGTTCAACAGCATATGGCCATTCCCATGAGGACCCTCCATATGATTTCTGCCAATCTATTGTTCCTACACTATCTAATTTTAGAATCCAGTAATCATCGCTGCCATTGTTGCTTGTAACATCGATATTACTAGAAGCGCATTCCCCTACTACAATAAAACCGCCATCAGAAGTGGTCTTAATATCCTCAGCATATTCATAACCAGTTCCACCATAAGATTTTGTCCAGATGGTGTCTCCGTTAAGATCAAGTCTTAATACCCAGAAATCAGCGCCGCCAAGGTTTCCCCAAACGTCGTCATCAGTAGATCGCGCGCTACCCGCTACGATGTACCCTTGATTACCAACTATGTCGATGCCCAGGCCATATTCATGATTGGTCCCTCCATAAGATTTCTCCCAAATGAGGTTACCGGACGCATCTAATTTTACCACCCAGATATCCCAGGTTGATCCGGATCCGTGGTGCCCTGTTATATCCCCATCACTAGATTTAGAGAATGCCACGAAAACAAAACCGCTATCTGGAGTTTGTAAAATCTTATTGGGCACATCATCCAGAGATCCCCCAAAAGATTTGGTCCATAAAGTATCGCCATTGGCCGTATATCTAACAACAAGTGCGTCGGCAAACGAGAAAGTACCATGATGTCCGTGTACATCTCCATCATCTGAATACGAATACCCGGCAACAATATATCCACCATCAAAAGTTCCTGAAATGGAGGAGCCACCATCCGATTTGCTTCCCCCAATGGATCTTTCCCAGACTATATTCTGGCTGAATACTGACATTGAAATGAGAATGGCAAAAAATGCTGTGATTGAATGTTTCATAGTATTTGATTCGAGGGTTTCTGTTTGTAAAAATAAGAAACCCCTGAGATTATCTTGTCCCAGAGGTTCCTAAATGACTATTAGGTTTTAAAGTAATTACTTCATTTCCACTAAACGCTCAATGTACACTCGGTTATTAGCTGTCAGCTTAACTAAGTATACCCCATTAGGATATCCCAGGCCTACCGCGCCGAATTTGTAACTATGTTCGCCTATATCTTGATGTTCATTTGCCAAAACAAGAATACTTTCACCTAGTATATTGAATATCTCCAGTGTGATGTCCGCATCTTTTCCCAATGAGTACACAATTTGCGTTTCACCACTATATGGATTTGGGAAAATATTCAATGAATTCTCATGTGTTGAGATTTCTAAAACTCCAGAAATAACCCCTACAGTAGCAAAAACTGTAACTTGATTGCCCGCTGAATCGGTGACTACAACGCTGTAGGTACCTTCACATAGACCCGTAGCTGTTTGAGATGTTTGACTGCCTGTGTTACCGTCCCACACATACGTGTAAGGGGTAGTTCCACCAATTCCTGTTACGATTGCGCTACCATCACATGTATCTGCCATTGTATTCGTTGTCGAAGTAGAAGCTGCTAATGCAGTCCCTGCACCTTCGATAACTGTTACACTTGTAATCACGGAAGCGCCACTAGCATCAGTTACGGTTACGGAGTATGTTCCCGCACACAATCCCACAGCTGTAGCTGTTGCTTGAAACCCAGCACTGCCATCCCATAAGTAGGAATATGGCGTAACTCCATCATTTGCCGTTACCGTGGCGGTTCCGTCGCAACTACCAGGCGATGTATTGGTGGATGTTGCAGTAGCTGAAAGTGACAAACCTGGACTAATTGAGGTGGTATTGGATTTTGAAGAGTTGTAATTCTTGGCTTTTTGTGCAGTGCAACCTGACGTGTGAACTACCTCAACAAGGTACTCTGAATAACCTATAGCCGGGTCCGGGTCTTTGAAGGTAAAATTGGAGTTTGTTACTGAGTCGATTGCCGTCCAAATACCCGTATTGGTCGTGTCTCTCAATATTCTATAATAGTTAAAACCGAAACCTTCGTATCCATCCCAAAAGATGGTGACTTCGCCATTGCCAGCTATAGGCGTTGCCTGATGGATTGTTTCATGATAATCACTTAAATCACTTTCATTTCCACAGGCATCAAGCACCGAAACTCTATACCTATATGAAGTTGTCTGAGGGTTTATTCCACCGCTGCTATCCGTAAAATAACTTTCTGCGATGTATGATACGCTCCCAATATAACTATATCCAAGTCCGGGAATTTCTCGGTATATTCTGAAGCTATCTATGTTGCTGACTGTTTCTTTCTCCCACACTACGATATTCATCGTTGAGGTACTATCAACCGTTATAATGCAAATTTCTTGCTTCTTTGCTGATATGGTAATAACGACATCAGCAGAATCAAGACAACCATTATCATCAGTAATGGCAACACTGTAACTTCCCCCAACCAATGCGGTATCAGTAGAGCTTATTCCGCCGCTTGTCCATAGGTAAGAATAGGGCATTGTGCCACCAATTATATTTGCTGTAGCACTTCCATCTGAACTTGCACAGGAAGCATCAGTGGAGCTGATACCAACAACTAGAGGGTCTGGCTGCGTTATTATCGTTATGTTTGAAGCCAAACAGTTATTTGCATCAAATATATTAACGCCATAAGTATTGGCAAACAGACCGATTGCCATGGAGTTGGATTGGCCGTTACTCCAGCTATAAATATAAGGCGGAGTTCCTCCAGATGCCAAAACTGATGCTGTACCATCACCGAAAGCATAGCAAGTTGCGTTTGTATTTGAAATATTGGAGATGAGTAGTGCAGGCTCATTAATCATAGCGGTATCTACTAGCAGAGCACAACCACTACTATCCGTGATAGAAACGGTATAGGTACTGGCTGTTTTACCAGATATGTTGTTTGTTATTTCACCTCCTGACCATAAGTAAGTGTAGGGAGCCGTACCTCCGCTAACTGTAAGGTCGGCCGCCCCATCAGCAAAGGCATTGCAGCTAACATCCGTTATAACTATTATAGAAGATAGTGGGGTAGGTGCGGAGATTTCTATTGTATCGGTAATGAAGCAGTTGTTAGCATCGAGAATATTTACTGTAAAGCTTCCAATCGCAAGCCCAGATTCTGATGAACTACTTCCCCCACTAGTCCAACTATACGTGTATGCTCCAGTACCGCCTGTTACAGTTGCGATTGCGCTGCCATTAGAGTTGCCACATGTAGCATCCTCGAATGACACAGATAAATTTAGGGCGGTGGGTTCATTTATTGTAGCAAGTGCTGTAGCAACGCATCCGTTGTTGTCAGATACATTAACCGAGTAATTCCCGGGGAAAAGGTTTGACGCAGTAGAAGTGGTTTGTGCAATACTCCAAAGATAGTTATATGGGGAAGTTCCTCCGGATGGCGTAACCGATGCGCTTCCATCGCCTAAACCATTACAGGATACATCTAAACTCGTCATGCTCGTAGTCAGTTGCGGAGGATCAGTAATAACCAAAGAATCTGTACCTGTACAATTGTTGTTGTCTGTTATGGTGACATTGTATGTTCCATCGCACACTTGTCCGAAGTGCGTTTGCCCGGCACCCAAACCACCATCCCATACGTATGTGTATGGTGAAGTTCCTCCTGTTCCGTTTGCAGTAATGCTTCCGTCACATACCCCAGTACAGCTTATTTCCGTTAATATACTTGTGGCAGCAATTAAAGTATCGGGGTCATTGATTATTACTGTATCGTTGGCAATACAGCCATTGCTATCCGTTACGATTACTGAATATTGTCCTTCAGACAATCCAGTAATATCTTCTGTGGTTTCCAAGGTTGACCAAAGAAATCCATAAGGAATTATACCTCCGTTGGTGGTCAAGTTTGCAGAACCGTCGCTGCCATTAGGACAAGATGCATCCGTGCCAATAACGGTGGTTGTGATTGCATCGGGTTCATTTACTGTGACAGAATCATAAACAATACAATTAACAGAATCGGTAATGACAACACTGTATGTGCCGGCGATGACGCCTGAAATGTCCTCAATAGTATCACCAGTTGTCCAATTATACGCATAAGGAGTTTTTCCATAGTTTACCAAGAGGTCCGCCCCGCCATCACTGCCGCCGTAACAGCTTACATCCAAAGGAGTAATACTCGTAGCAATATTCAGCTCGTAAGCTATAGTAGCAGTATTAAGGACTATCGTGTTAAAACCAGCAGTCACAGCACCATAGCCAAGAAGAGTGGGTGTGGTGCTAGCATTCATAGCTAACGAGTTTATCAGTGTTCCAGTTGCCGAAGCGTGGTGGCATGTTCCGCTATTTCCATGCGCGTCGGTTTTGATCAGGTAGGCTTCCGTGCCAGTGCTGCTTAACTGAGAAGTAATACCAAGAACAATGAATCCGCCATCGGCAGTTTGTCTCACTGAATAAGCTATATCACCGCCTCCTCCATATGTTTTTGTCCATAATGTATCTCCGTTTCCAAGCGTTCTAATCAAATAAACATATATATAACCGGTTCCGAAACTTTTTGAAGATCCAGCCATTATATAACCTCCGTCAGCCGTCTCTTGTGTTTCATAAAATATATCATCATCGGTACCTCCATAGCTTTTGCTCCATAAAGTATCTCCGTTAGCGTCCGTTTTAATTAGCAAAGCGTCATAGGTGCCATTCCCGAAACTGGCAGACATTCCGGTGAATAAAAAGCCCCCGTCAGAAGTTTCCAGAGCAGAGTAAATATATTCTGCACTTGATCCCCCGTATACCCTAGTCCAAAGTGTATCTCCATTTACATCAAGTCTTATTGCATAACAATCATTACCTCCAAATCCAAAGCTACTTGTTACACCTGCCACGATGTAACCGTTATCTACAGTTTGTTTGATGGAATATGCGTAATCACTGCTTGAACCACCGTATGCTCTTGTCCATAAGGTATCTCCTGTTGAATTCGTTTTAACTATATATATATCATGTCCGCCAGGCCCATAATATCTTGAATTTCCAGCAACAATATATCCCCCATCACTGGTTTGAAGTGAAGTATAACCCTCTTCTGAAAAGCCATTTCCGCCCCCAATCATTTTTGTCCATAACGAATCTCCTATTGAATCTGTTTTTATAAGATACATTTCGAATCCAGTAGAGAAACCTGTAGATCCAGAAATAAGATAGCCCCCGTCATCAGTTGCGCTAACAGTAAACCCCTCCTCATTTCCCGTAGTTCCATAGGTTTTGGTCCAAAGGGTATCACCAATAGAGTTGGTTTTTACCAGAAATACATCCCTGCTACCTGATCCAAATGCCTGAGTGGTACCCGTAAATATATATCCACCATCACTGTGTTCCAAAATACCGTTTCCATATCTTTCCGCCTTCAGGCCACTGTATGTTTTTTGGAAGGTTATAGCATTATCTGTCGTTATCGATATTGTATCGATAATTGTACATCCAAAGCTGTCTATTGTATTTAAAATGTAGTCAGCCACGGAAAGGTTCTTAATTAAAGTGGTTGTATCAAGAGTTGACCAAGCATACGTAAATGGTGGGTACGAACCAGATGCCTCAGCCCATGCCATACCATCGCTTAGTCCAGAGCTTGCAGGGATGGATGCAGTGTTAACAGATATTATCAGGTCATTTGTATAAATTGATGTTCCAGCTGGAATTAAAGGGGGGTTGGTTATGACTACTCCAGTACTAACTGTAAACCCCGTATTATTTATTTGCGTGGCGCTTGAAGCTACGGATGTACCTGGCGTAAATTGATGACATTCTGCGTTTCCGCTATCGTCTGTTTTTACCAGGTAGAATAATACGTATCCAAAACTATAACTAGATCCGAGCGAAACGTAACCACCATCACTTGTTTGTTGAACGGCATAGGCTCCGGGTTCCCAATTTGAGCCACCGTAAGCCTTAGACCAATCCAAACTTCCGTTTGAATCAGTTTTGACCAGATAATTATCTCCGGTTCCCGGACCCATTTCCGTATATCCACACATGATAAAACCATTATCATTAGTTTCTTGTATTGACTGAAAGCTTTCGGAATTGGCACCACCAAAAGTTTTTGTCCATAGCGTATCTCCCACTGAATTTATTTTAATTAGATATCCATCTCCACCGCTACCAAAACTATGTGTTTCTCCAGAAATGACATAACCGCCAGTTGAAGTTTGAATTATTCCATAGCCAAAATCAGATCCGCTTCCACCATAAAGCTTGGTCCAAACCGTGTCGCCTGAGGCGTTGGTTTTAACAACCAACACATCATAACTACCTGCACCCGCACTATTACTATACCCGGTAAATATATATCCTCCATCAGTTGTCTGTAATACAGACTCGGCACCATCTGTGCTTGAGCCCCCGTAAGTTTTGGTCCAGGTAACACTTCCGAGAGAGTCAATCTTTAATAAGTAAGCATCGCCTCCTCCAGCACCATAGCTGGCCGAATTTCCCGCTATGATATACCCGCCATCTGAGGTCTGCTTAACTGAAGTTCCATTATCGCTTCCGCTTCCCCCGTAAAATTTGGTCCATAATGTATCACCAACCGAATTGGTCTTAATAGCAAAAACATCATAGCTTCCCGCTCCATAACATTGCGCGTTACCCACTACCATAAATCCACCATCTGATGTTTCAAGAACAGACCTCCCTATTTCATTACATGTAGTGCCGTACACCTGAGTCCAAAGCGTATCGCCATTTGCATCGGTTTTGATCAGGAAAATGTCTGCGTTTCCCTGCCCATAAACCCAGCGTAGCTCCCCGGTCATAATATACCCGCCGTCAGAGGTTTGCTGAATGTCATACCCCCGCTGTTCAAAAGTGTTCTCACCGTAAGTTTTTTGAAAAGTTACCTGTGATTTTCCTTCAACAGATACAAGGAAAAGAGACGTAAAAATTACTAGAAGGTTTTTCATGCGTTATGAAGATTTAGTATAAAAAACAGAATACCTCTGAGATTATAGATTCCAGGGAATTTCCTATGAATTAATATGATATTTCTTGGCGCTTTATTTTAGCTCAATAAGGTATTAGGTATAGGCTTTTCTAATAGAATAATTATTCTATTTATTCAAGGATAATCTTTTTTATTTCCATGCTAGATTCTGTTTTGAGCTGAATATAATACAACCCAGAACCGTATTCGGAAATATTAATCTCTTCAATGTGTGATCCTTGGACTCTTCCCAATACTCTCTCTTCAATAAGTCTACCCTGAAGATCGTATATTCTTATCTCAACATATTCCCTTTTTGCAATTGAGATATCAATGGTAAAATTACCACGACTTGGGTTGGGGAAGACTTGCATGTAATTAGGATTGCCTTTTTCCGATATACCTGGTACAATTCCAACAGATGCAAATAACGTGATTGTATCTCCTTGATCATCCGTTACCAATACGCTATAATTACCCTGGCACAATCCGGTTGCAGTAGCATTTGTCTGTATCGGACTCGTATTCCAACTATAAACGTATGGCTGTATCCCACCAGTCGGTGTTGCCGTGGCGGTACCATCGCAATCCGGTTGATTCTCATTTGTGACCGCGGTCGATCCTCCCAACGTTATAGGATTACTTACCGATGTAGTGTTAGACTTTGACGAATTATAGTTTTTTGCCTTTTCTGCTACGCAAGTTGAAGGGGGTATTACCACTATTTGATACCTCAAACCACTTGTGTTTGGTGAATTAACATCGGCGTACGTACTACTTGAATTACTTAAAGATACAAGTGTATCCCAATTACCCAGTCCCATAGAGTCTCTTAGAATATGGTAATTGGTAAAAGTAAATCCTTCATAATTATCCCAACTTAGATTGATTATTGGCGGAATACCCAGGCCAACAAGCATGTGCACGGTTTCATGATAATCACTCAAATCACTTTCGTTTGCACACGAATCTACTGCGGTTACTTTATAGCGATAAGACGTAGCGTTCGGATCAATTCCGTTTGTGGTGTCTGTGAATTCACTCAATGAGCTATAAGGTACCGTCCCAACTAAATTATAAACGCTTAGAAATTCTCGATAAACATTAAAACGCTCAATTCCCATTGCTGGTTGCGGCTTGTCCCAAACTACAACGTTCATTGAAGAAGTGGTATCAACCGTTATAATACAGATGTTTTGCTCTTCAACCGAAGTTACAATAGTTACGGAATCAATTACGGTACAGGAATTTGCATCCATTATGGCAACTGTTTCATCCCCAGCCGCAATTCCAGTTTCAGTTGA
>NVRZ01000085.1 GCA_002401055.1 Bacteroidota bacterium | reverse complement strand
AGTTTTGAGTTTGCAGCTACACCGCCTGATATCGCAATTTCAGAAATGCCGAGATCTTTGGAAGCCTGAACTAGCTTTTTAAGAAGAACTTCAACAATTGTATGCTGAATTGAAGCACATATATCAGCCATATTGTTCGATACAAAATTTGAATCCTGCCCTACATGGTCTCTGATAAAATATAGAAAAGCAGTTTTTAATCCGCTAAAGCTATAGTCGTATTCTGGTGACTTAGGGTGAGGAAATTTATATGCTAGAGGATTTCCATTCTTTGCATGTTTATCTATGAGTGGGCCCCCCGGGTATTCCAGTCCAATGGTCTTTGCTGCTTTATCAAAGGCTTCACCTGCCGCATCGTCACGAGTACTTCCGATAACCTTCATTTTTAAATAATCTTCCACCAAGACGATTTCTGTATGGCCTCCCGAAACTGTTAGACATAAAAATGGAAAACTAGGTTTTGAGCTTTCCTCTCCAACTAGCTCTATAAAATGAGAAAGCACGTGTGCTTTCATGTGATTAATTTCAATTAGCGGAATATTCAAGCCTAACGCCATTGACTTGGCGAATGACGTGCCTACGAGAAGAGAGCCCAGTAGCCCAGGTCCTTTGGTAAACGCTATTGCCGAGAGTTCAGATTTGTCAACATTTGCGCTCTTTAGTGCCTCATGTACCACTGGTACAATATTTTGCTGGTGAGCCCTTGATGCAAGCTCGGGAACTACGCCGCCGTACTCCTTGTGTACGGTTTGGTTCGCAATTATATTGGCTTGAATTTTGCCTCCTTTAAGCACAGAAGCTCCGGTGTCGTCGCAAGAAGACTCAATACCTAGTATTACAACCGGATTACTCATAAGTTTGCATATGTTAGATGCGTTATATAACTAAAGGTATTACAAAAAAACTAAAAATATCACTCCTGTTAATCATGAGCTTCATTGTGGTGATGCTACTTTTTTACACTTCGTTTCGGTCCGCAACAGTACAAACTTATTTAACACAAAAAATCGCTGCTTATTATGCAGATGAATGGAACACAGAAGTATCAATAGGCGGAGTCGACATCGATTTCTTTACTACCCTTATCCTTGAGGATTTATTTATAAAGGACCTTCACGGTGACACTCTGATCTATTCTGAGTTTATTAAACTAGATGTCGGAGCTATTAATAGGGATCTGAATAGCCTGCGTCTGAACACAGTAACCCTGGAGGGAACTCATTTTAACCTGGTAAAGTACGAAGGAGAGAACTACATGAATATGCAGTTCTTGATTGATGCCTTTAGCTCTGAGGACACATCCAAGTTGAATTGGATAGTAGAAATAGACAAAATACATTTGCTCAACTCTCATTTTAGGTGGCAAAATCAGCATAAAATGTGGATGAGAAGAGGCATTAACTTTCAAGACCTCGATCTTTCAGAAATTAACGGGGATATTCACGATATGTCGGTGGTAAACGACACTATATTCGCTTCAATCCGGTTGCTGTCATGTCGAGAAAAATCGGGATTTTATCTTCGCAAATTTAGTTCTCTTGTAAGGCTTTCATCTACCGGCTTAGACATGGAGGAAATGCAAATCAGAACACGATCTAGCACAGTCGACGGGGAACTTTCTTTCAGGTATTCAGATTATAGAGATTATCTAGATTTCATAGATAGTGTTGAGATATCTTCAGAATTTGTGAAGTCGGAAATCAGTGTGGCTGATGTGGCATATTTCGCACCTGCCTTGAAAGGTATTGCATATAATATTGAGCTAGACGGAGAGGTGTATGGAAAGATAAGCAGGTTGAAAGGAAAAAAAATAACACTGAAATTTGGTAAAAGAAGCAAGCTGGTTGGGGATTTTAGTTTAACAGGATTGCCTCATGTAAAAGAAACATTTATTCACTTTAAGGTCAAGGAACTTGATACCTACGCGGGTGACTTGAGAACCGTACCTATTCCTCCATTTGAACTTGGTAAACGACTTAAGATTCCAGTCGTGTTTGAAAAGTTAGGCAGGATTCGTTTTCACGGAGATTTTACCGGTTTCTACAATGATTTTGTTGCTTACGGAGATTTTCATACTGAAATCGGGTTGATCTCCTCTGACCTTTCCTTGAAAGAAGATACAGCATCTGGTAGGATACTGTACGTTGGAAGCTTGAAATCTCCTGGAATAGATGCAGGCACATTTCTAAAATTGGATCAGTTTGGTATGGCTGCATTTGATATTTCAATAAACGGTAGTGGGATGAAACGAGAAAATGTATCAGCAAAACTAAGTGGGGTAGTGAAGCAACTTAGCGTCAAGGGTTACACTTATAAGAATATAGAGTTGGAAGGGGTAATTGCCAATCGGTTATTTGAGGGTTCTCTGAATGTTTCAGATGAGAATATTGATCTGGAATTCGATGGAAATGTAAACTTTGGCTCTTCACCACCAGTGTTCAATTTTAACTCGGTGATAGAACGGGCGAATTTGTATGCCCTCAATTTTGTTTCAGGAGAACAGACCGCTGAGTTCTCTGTGGAGATGATATCAAACTTCGAAGGAAATAATCTTGATAATATGCTGGGCAGCTTGGAAATGCACAACATAAAATATACACATGGGAATAAGGATGAGATTAAGGAAGATCACTTTGGTAGCATGAAACTTGTGGCATCAAAAATATCTGGTGAAAAATCATTGGAGTTTTTTGCAGATTTTGCCCAGGCGAACATTGTTGGAATATTCAACGTAGCCCAATTGCTTGGATCGCTTGAAACTGTTGTTAGCGGATTGTTTCCTGCCGCTAACGTGAATGCCAAAGAGGCTTTGGCTGAACAGGAATTTCATTATGCCCTGTCAATAAAAGAAGCCAGCAATCTGTATTCAATTTTTGTTCCGGGACTTTCTATATCTAAGAATTCAATGGTTCATGGGAATTATTCAAGTTTTAAGGACGAAATTACCTTGTGGGGTAATTTCCCATCGATTTCATTAGACGATAAGGAGATCATAAATTTAAATATCGAGGTAATTATGCCATCGGATTCATTGTATGGTGGAGCGAAGTCGGGTTTGAACTCATCAAGGTTGGTTGTCAGGGGTAATTGTGATAAGATATCCTTCTCAGATAGTATACAAATGTTAACACCTAAATTGAACATGAAAGTCAGTCAGGATAGTGTATTATATTCATTTTTGTGGAATAACGGAAGTGAGCCATCTTACAAAGGAGACTTAGGGGGGTATTTAAAGCTTATAAGATCTAATGCCGAGAAAGGCCCAGAATTTGAGCTTAGTATGGATGGATCTGAAATTGTAATCACAGATTCTGTCTGGACAATAAAAGATGGAAATCTGTTTTTGTTCGACACCACGTCATTGGATATTAGGAATTTTGTTTTTCACAATGGAGACAGGACAATAAGTATTTCAGGTATTACATCCAAATCAAAGCCAGGTTCTATAGTAGTTGAAATGCGCAATTTTGATTTGCAAATGATTAACCCATTTATGAGTGCTCCTAATTTAAGTTGGGGCGGAAGTCTATCTGGTAATGTTAAAGTTTTCGATTTGTTTGTAAGTCCATATGTCACGGGTGATCTCGATATAGGAGGGCTGCAATTAAATGAGAGAGATTTGGGCAATGCCTCGATCCAGAGCAATTGGAACAATGAAAAGAAGAAGATAAACATAGTTGCCAGTATAAAAACCGGAGCACTAAATACTGTGTCTTTAGCAGGTAATTACTATTTGGATACAGAGTTGGTAAAAAGGACCGATCCACTGGATTTTAGCATAGAATTAAATAGGCTGAGAGTGAGCATTTTTGAACCATTTATTAGCAATATATTTTCAGAAATTGCAAGTAAAGGGGCTGCCACCGGCAAGCTGAAGTTAACCGGCTCGTTAAAGGAACCTAATTTGATTGGAAGCCTTGATGTGAGCAAAGTAGGAGTAACAGTTGGTTTCTTAAATACTAAATACAATTTTGCCGACAAAGTCGTATTTACTCAGGAATGGATTGGTTTCGATGGTTTAATGATTAATGATCTTAAGGGCAATAGGGCAGTTGCAAATGGACGTATTTATCACAATCATCTAAAAGATTTTAGATTTGATATTGAAGTTAAACCTGCCAATTTGTACACGCTAAATACTAACAAGAATTTGAACAAGTTGTACTATGGTAAGGCATTTACCACTGGTAATTTTAAGATCACGGGAACGCCAAAGCAAATCAAGCTGGACCTTGCTCTTACAACGGACAGAGGCACACAGTTTTACATTCCCCTAACAACGGATGACGAAATATCAATGGGTGGCTTTATAACATTTATAAGTTCGTCCGATACCATCTCAAATAATAGTCAGAGTAGTACCAAGCGAAAAATTGAGAAATTACCAGAGCTTAATTTTGACCTTCAGGTGACCCAAGACGCCGACATTCAATTGATATTTGATGAAAGAGTTGGAGACATACTAAAGGCAAAGGGGCAGGGAAACTTGAAGCTTCAGGTTAACCATGCCAGCGAGTTTAAGATCTATGGTGAGTATATTATTGAAGAAGGAGATTATCTTTTTACACTGCAAAATGTGTTTAATAAAAGATTCAAAATTAAGAGGGGAGGCACGATTCAATGGAGCGGAGATCCTTATAGCGCTACGGTATCTATAGAAGCGGTTTATGAACTTACCGCATCTCTGTACGATCTCACTCTGGAAGCAGATGATAAGCGCAGAGTTCCGGTAAACTGCATACTTCTTATGAATGGAAATTTAATGAACCCTGAAATTACTTTTGATATTGTGTTTCCCAATATAGAGGAGGGAGCAGACGTAGGGAATTTACTTTCAGCAACAACTGAGCAGCAACTGAATCGGCAAATGTTTTCATTGCTCGTGCTGGGGCAATTTCAACCGCTGGAAGGCGGGGGCATCGAAACTTCTGGAGGTGTGGGTGCCAATACCTCTGAGCTTCTGTCTAATCAATTGAGTAACTGGTTATCTCAAATTAGCGAGGATTTTGACATAGGTGTTAACTACAGGCCAGGAGATGAATTGACGAATGAAGAGCTGGAAGTTGCGCTCTCTACTCAGCTATTCAATGATCGACTGAGCATTAACGGAAGCGTTGCGAACAATTCAAATAACGAGGGACAAAACTCCGCTAATATTGTAGGTGACTTTAATTTAAACTATAAAATCACGAAGGACGGCAGATTAAAAATAAAAGCATACAATCACAGCAACGACACTTATTTGACTACTGATAATGCACCTTATACTCAGGGGATCGGATTGTCATACAGCAAGGAATTCAGCACTTTCAAGGACCTTTTCAGGCGAAAAAATAAAAAGAAAAAAATGAAAACTGAATCAACAAATAACAAGTAACAAATCTTATCTTTACGCTCTTCAATCACAATAATTAACTATTACACGATGACCCACGACTTATTAAAAGGAAAAAACGGAATCATTTTTGGCGCATTAGATGAAAAATCTCTCGCGTGGAAAACTGCGGAAAAGGCGCATGCTGAGGGTG
Organism: Bacteroidota bacterium; assembly: GCA_002401055.1. Classification (GTDB taxonomy): domain Bacteria; phylum Bacteroidota; class Bacteroidia; order NORP154; family NORP154; genus NORP154. Next base: position 5,318 of record NVRZ01000085.1, on the reverse strand, counting down.
CAAAAATTATACTTACCAATGCACCGGTAGCTTTGAGAATGGGCAAGATTGAAGAGTTGGCAGAGAAATGCGAAACGGAAGTTATACCCGCAGATGCAACAGACATGGATGATCTGGAAAATTTATTTTCAAAGTCCACCGAAATACTAGGAGGTAAGATTGACTTTGTACTTCATTCGGTTGGTATGTCGCCAAATGTGAGAAAGAACTTCCCGTACACCGATCTTAGTTATCCTAACTTTATGAAAACGCTTGATATTTCTGCCTTGTCATTGCATAAATTATTGCAAGCCGCTTTTAAGCTGGATGCAATCAGTGAATGGGGATCTGTTGTTGCACTTACTTACATTGCCGCTCAGAGAACCATGCCTGGATATCGCGATATGGCTGATGCTAAAGCGGTATTGGAATCTATAGTCAGGAGTTTTGGTTACTATTACGGTAGAGAGAAAAATGTGCGGATCAACACGATATCGCAGTCTCCGACATTGACCACGGCAGGTTCAGGCATCAAAGGATTCAACTCATTTTACCACTATTCAAAGGCAGTAGCTCCGCTTGGAAATGCTTCAGGTGACAGCTGTGCTGATTATTGCATCTCACTTTTCTCCGACTACACCAGAATGGTAACCATGCAGAATTTGTTTCACGATGGAGGGTTCTCTTTTACGCTTTCTTCAGATGAGGTGCTTGCGAAATTTGACAGCTAATTTTGGCCTGAATATTGTTATCTTTGGTTAAACTTCAATAGTTCAAATAATTGCTTATGAAAAATATAGCTTTCATTTTGGTGGCATTTATTTTGCCGCAATTATTATTTGCCCAAACGGAAACGGCAGATTGGTTCATTTTTAATATAAACAACTCAGGCATGAAGAGCAATCATGTAAATATGGTTGCAATGGATAAAAATGGAAGCATCTGGGTTGGTGCGAGTTCAGAGAATGGAGGGTTGTGTGAATTTGATGGAAAGGATTGGGCCGTGTATCACACTTCGAACTCACCGATTCCAGACAATCGCGTTAACGCTGTAACTGTTGATGGAACTGGTAAGAAATGGATAGGTACTGACAGAGGGCTAGCGAGCTACAATAGAGGAAAGTGGGACATATTTCACGTATCCAATTCTGCCATACCGACCAACACGGTTAGATGTCTGGCGGTGGATAATTCTGGAGCGAAATGGATGGGGACGGCTGCAGGTTTGGTTAGGCTTGATGGAACTACTTGGTCAACATTTAACTCACGCAACACTATAATTCCCAATAATATGATCAACGCATTATGTGTGGATGGTGACAATGGGATATGGGCAGGGACTATTGACGGTCTTGTTCGCTATGAGCAGGGGAAATCTGCAATTGATGAAAAAAACTGGACCGTCTATAACAAAAAGAATTCAGGATTGCCGAACAACTACATAACAAGCGTAACTGTAGATTTCAATAAAAACATATGGGTCGGGACGCAAACCAAAGGAGTTGTCAGGTTTGATGGCAGTGAATGGAAAGTATTTGGCAAAGTGGAAGGATTGCCGGATAACAGGATTACTTCATTAGCACCTGACGAGAACGGAGTTGTTTGGGTTGGTACTAAAAACGGTTTGGCTAAGTTTGATCCAAATGGGAATAAATGGACCGTATTTAATACTGAAAATTCAGACCTCTCTAACAACTCCATTACATACATAACAGTAGATATAAAAGGAAACAAATGGATTGGAACGGATGTTGGCTTATCTGTTTACAGAGAGAATGGGCTAAAGTTTTCTGTTTACACTGCGAAGTATTTGTTTAAGAATGAGCGATTGGCGCAAAGGATTAATGCACCTGAGAAGTCGGAAAACCTCTTTAGAGGAAGTGGGGATCCACTAAAAGGCTTAAATGTATCAACGGCTGTTAAGGACATGGAAATTGGTAAATACTATGCCTTAATTATTGGCATTGACGACTATACAGGGGTATGGAGTCCATTAAATAATGCAGTAAATGATGCCAAGGCGGTGGAACAACTTCTTAGGTCCAAGTACAGATTTGATGAGTTCAAAACATTGATGAATGGAGATGCTACTAGAGCGAACATTATACACCAATTTGAATGGTTGGTAGATGTTGTTAAGCCGAAAGACAATGTTTTTGTTTATTACTCGGGTCATGGCGAATACAAGCAAAATCTCAACAAGGGCTACTGGGTACCTGCAGATGCTAATACTGCTTCCACATCTCAATATGTGTCTAATTCTGACCTCAAAACATTCTTGGGAGGGATAATGTCTAAACACACATTACTAGTGGCAGACGCCTGCTTCAGTGGCGATATTTTTAGAGGTCAGACAGTATCTGTTCCTTTTGAAAATTCGGAAAGATATTATAAGAATATACATAACCTGGTTTCTCGTCACGCTTTGACTTCCGGTGGCGTAGAACCTGTAATGGATGGAGGTCGAGATGGCCATTCAGTGTTTGCCTATTATTTGCTCAAATCGCTTAATAACAACCAAAGTGAGTTCTTTGATGCAAGCGAACTCTATAATAGTATCAGGATACCGGTTATAAACAATTCTGTACAATCGCCGAAATTCCAGCCAATAAAGAACACTGGTGACGAGGGCGGACAATTCGTGTTCATAAAAAAGTAAGGTACCGGTAGTTCCACGTTTTTCTTGTTTTAGTTTTATTTCGACGTTCTGTATGAATGAGGATTTTCTTCATTACATCTGGGGGTTTCAGTTGTTGGATCATGCTTTTTTAAGGACAGCCGCTGATGCCATAGTACAGATTTTACATCCAGGCATTCACAATACCGATGCTGGTCCTGACTTTTTTAATGCTAAAGTCAGGATAGGAGATACTGTCTGGGTTGGTAATGTGGAAATACACCTACGTTCCTCAGACTGGAATCGCCACGCACACTCTTCTGACGAAGCATATAATAATGTAATACTTCATGTTGTGTATGAGGATGATATGATGATTTATGCTAAAAATGAGCGATTACTTCCTACTATTGAAATAGGGCAGAGAATCTCCTCTAATTTGCAAGGGAGCTATGCTCGCCTCCTCCAAAGCGCCGCCTGGGTTCCATGTGCTTCTTCATTTTCAAGCGTAGCAAAAGACAAATTCTACATGGATAATTTTTTGGAGCGCGTTTTAATATCAAGATTAGAGGAGAAGTGTTCTCATATTTTCACGATGCTGGAATTCAGCAAGAATAACTGGGAAGAGGTGTTTTATTGGTCCTTAGCCAGAAGTTTTGGTTTTAAAACAAACTCAGAGCCCTTTGAAATGTTGGCCCGATCCATTCCATTGAGAATTGTACACAAGCACAGGGGAAGCAGATTCCAAATAGAAGCATTATTATATGGTCAAACCGGGCTGTTAAAAGCAGATTTTCAGGATGAATATCCAAGGCAACTTTTGCAGGAATATCGTTTATTGAGAAGAAAGTACAATCTTCAACCTCTCGCCTGTCATTTATGGAAGTTTCTGAGATTACGGCCCAGTAATTTTCCTACTCTGAGAATCTCTCAATTTGCACAGCTCTTGTGTAATTCCCATAATCTATTTGATATGATAAAGGAGAATGATGTGTTACTAGAGCAAGGCAATCTATTCATGCTGGAGGCAAGTGAATACTGGCATTCGCATTATACTTTTGAGCGAAAGGTCAGAACAAGCTCACGAAAGGTTATGGGTGCATCCTCAGCTGATTCTATATTAATAAATGCGGTCGCGCCATTTTTATTCGTTTATGGGCAGCGCAACGAATTGCAGTCATTCAAAGACAAGTCCTTGGATTTACTTGCAAATATTCAACCTGAGAATAACGCTGTAATTAGGGGATGGAATGAATTGGGTTACAAGGCGACTTCGGCGTTTTATTCACAGGCACTTCTTCAGCTTAAGTCAAAATACTGTCAAAAGAAAAAATGTCTATCTTGTGGTGTAGGCAATCGAATATTGAAAAATTGCTGATTATATGATCCATAACATTCAGTCTTTTTTTGAAAAGTTTGCCTTCGGAGTATGCGGTTGGTGGGGTGATAAATTGGGTATTAAATCATCCAATATTCGACTAACCTTTATCTATTTGTCCTTTATCACTTTCGGTTCAATCCTTTTCGTTTATCTGATAATGGCCTTCGTGTTGCAACACAAGCAGTTTTTTAAGATCAGAAAGAAAAGGCCCACTATTTGGGACTTGGAATAAGACAAAAACCATACATTTGCACCTTCGCTAACCCATACATTAAACAGATGAAACGATTTACCTTATTTATGTTTTCTCTACTAACACCTTTACTCTTACTCGCGCAAGAGGCGGAGAAATCTCTTGATGAAAAGATCAATGAGTGGATGGAGCCAGCAACTGCGGCCATTTCAAGCGTGATTTTCTATACTATAAATTTCACAGATGAAATTGCAATTCCTTTTGTTCTGATCTGGTTGGTAGTGGGTGCAGTAGTTTTTACCGTGTATATGAAGTTCATCAATATTCGGGGCTTTAGGTTGGCCATAGATATTGTTAGAGGTGTGTATAGTAATCCCAACGACAAAGGGGAGGTTTCTCATTTTCAAGCTCTCACTGCCGCATTATCAGGTACTGTGGGGCTAGGGAATATCGCTGGAGTTGCAATTGCTATTTCACTAGGTGGACCTGGTGCAACTTTTTGGATGATTATTGCTGGTATACTCGGGATGTCGTCAAAGTTTGTAGAGTGTACGCTGGGCGTAAAATATAGAGTAGAAAATGAAGATGGATCTGTATCAGGTGGTCCCATGTATTATTTGAGTAGAGGTTTTGAAGAACGAGGCTTTGGGAAAATAGGTAAGGTGCTCGCTGCCTTTTTCGCAATTATGTGTATTGGTGGCTCAATTGGTGGGGGAAACATGTTTCAGGTAAATCAGGCTTTTCAGCAATTTGAAGCTGTAACCGGTGGCGTTGATAGCTTTATATATGGTAAGGGTTGGTTGTTCGGATTGGTTATGGCAGGACTCGTGGGAATCGTCATTATAGGCGGTATTAAACGCATTGCAGCAGTAACCTCAAAGATAGTACCGATTATGGGTCTGCTGTATGTGATCGGTTCATTAAGTGTCATCTTCTTCAATATTGATAATATTGGCGAGTCGTTCGTGTCGATATTCCGTGACGCATTCACCGGCTCTGCAGCGGCAGGGGGCTTTTTGGGTGCCAGCTTTGCCTACGCTTTTAATCGCGGTGTTAACCGGGGCCTATTCTCGAACGAAGCAGGTCAGGGTTCGGCGCCCATCGCACACGCCTCGGCACGTGCTAAAGATCCCGTATCAGAAGGTTTG
>NVRZ01000084.1 GCA_002401055.1 Bacteroidota bacterium | reverse complement strand
CGAAAACACGTCGACACTTATTATAACAGAGGCTCCTCCAAAATGCAAATTAAGGATTTCAAGGGAGCCCTTGCAGACTTTAACAAAGCAATAGAGCTTAAGCCTGACTTTTCAAATGCATTTACTAATAGGGGCGTGGCAAAACTTCAAACTAATGACAGGAAAGGTTCATTACAAGACTTTGATTCGGCTATAAAACTTAATGCCAATAATGCACTAGCATATTTCATGCGTGGTCAAGTAAAGCTTCAGACTCAGGACGCTGACGGAGGATGTGCTGATATATCCAAAGCAGATGAACTTGGTTATGCGAGCGCTCAAAGTTTTCTCCAAAAGTATTGTGGTAGCCATGGTAAGAACGAAGTCATCGAATCATTAATGATGGATTGGCCTGATTCAGAAGGTTGGAAAGTTGCAAGCAGTCAGGAAGACAACGAAAGGAAAGTAATTGAACTGCTAAGAAACGACGAAACATTTGAAACTTGGACTGAAATTGGAACAATGATGGTCTATCCTGCATTACGGAATATTCCTGTTGAGGCCGCAATGAACGCAATGTATGGGCAAGCAAAAAAGACTTGCACTTCTGCAAAACTAACTTTCATTGAAAAAGAAGAGACGGCAAAGCACCCATGGATTCTTTTTAAAATTGAATGTGGAAGCAAGGAACCTGAATCACAGGTTTGGCATATTATACAAGGGACAAATGAAATGTTCGTTAACCTTCGGGCGGTAAAACAGAAAACCGTTCCTGCTGATTTAGAAGACAAATGGGTGAAGTTTTTTAAGAAATCAAAAATCGTAACACAATAATAATGAGATTGGGCTGCTGTTAACATTGCCCTAAATGTAATAAATGGTGTTCAAGCCTGTAACGGTTAGTGGGCTTGGCACGTGTATTACTTAATAATAATGCCAGCACTACGTTAAGCCGAACAGGAAGCAAGCATTTTAAAAAAGACAAAATGAAATACTTATTTTCAATAACAATCGCATTATTCACTTTAGTAACATTTGGACAACAAATGGGTACGAATGAATGGGAGGAACAATCAAAAACAAATATTCGACTGCTTCCAAAGTACGGATATCGCGAAAAAACCGACCATCAGAAGGAGTTAGATAAAAAATTCATAAATGAAACAATGAAGCAAGAGAAATTTAAAGGAGACCGAAAAGCAGCTTCAAATCACTTAATTGAACTCGGCTTTTCTTATTTATATAGAGGAGATTCAAAAACTGCAATGTATCGTTTTAATCAAGCTTATCTATTAGATACAACCAATACAGAAATTTACTGGGGGTACGCAGGATTCTTTATGAAAATCATGAACTACGCAGAAGCAGCAAAGAAATACAAAGAAGGACTTTCTTTGGACCGGAGCAACACTCACCTACTAACGGATTACGGAACTTATTTTATGGCTCAATATTATGGTTTGATACCTATTGATGAAAAAGGCGCTTTATCCAATCTTGACTCTGCAATTTATTATATAAGAAAATCGTACTCGTTTGACAATACTGATATGAACACGACTTATAAGCTTTCGATTTGTTATTTGCTAAAAGGAGAATGCAATAATGCCTGGAAGTTCTTTGACGAGTGTAAAGAGCTTGGTGGCCAACCTATCAGGGATGAATACACAAAAGACTTGAAGAAGAAGTGCAAAAAGAAAAAATAAATAGGGTGGCTAACATTTATATAAAATTGACTTCCTAAATATGGAATTAAAACAAGATTCAAAAAATGCCCCCCAGTTGTGCTCACCCCCCAACAGATGTGAAATCAGCAATAGCTAAGTCTGTAGCTTTTCTTTGAATGAAGTGGACATTATCCCTATCCAATATATTGTTACTTGATCTAGCAATGTCAAATACAACCACTGTTTTACCTTCCTTGCTAGCGAAAGGGTTTGCTGGAACAATGAGTAAAGAATCAACCCCTGCTAATAAAAAAGCTATTAAGTCCGCAGATAACTTAATAAATAAAAAAATTGATACAGTAACAGGTAAGCCAGTGACCGAAAAAACAAAAGGAAGAGCACAAACAATAAAATTATTTAAAGTGGCTGAATATTTTAAAAACTATAAAGCACCTAAGAAGCCAGCAGGTGGGTATTAATTTTGATTTATACTATGAAATATTGCACTATTCTATTTTTTTGCCTATCAATTAGCTCATGTGATTTCTTTTCTCTCATGAATGCTGGAGGTAGTGGTTCATTAGGAGGTTACTCATTTGCTATTTCAAAAGACTCTCTGGAAAAAGCTATTTACACTATTATAAGAAACAACAAAAACATAACAAAATTAGAAGTAGATGCTGATTCCTATATAAAAATTTTAATTGCTACTGATGATTCATGCTACTTTCTTGTTAGATTTTATGATGACGAAGAATATTGGAAATCACACCCCAATAATTCCGAATTTTTTATTACTGCTGTCAAAAAAGGAAGTGGTTCTTATAAAAGTGAAGGAGAAATAAGTGAAAGAAAAAGAAAAGAGTTGCTCTGGGTATTTGAAAATCACTTTATTAATCCTCTAAGTAGGAAAATTGGTGTACCTTCTCTGAAATCCGAAAAATAAACACGGATAGTGCGCTGTTTTGTTTTTTCGTAAAAACGGAAGGTGATTAAGCTTAGATCGTGAATTATAGATTTCCAATCCTTTATGATCGCGACAGTATTTATAACTGTCAACGTATTACTGAATCAGGTTATTCTTATTGCTGTAGCTAAGCCGAAGATAATAATCAGGCGAAGGCGCAACCTTCGCCTAACAATTTATGGTTAGTTTTAAGGTAGACTACAGCGAACTTGGATTATACTGGACAATAGAAAATATGATTAATCTTTATGCATTACTTAAATATGGTTTTTAAAATATCAGCATCATGAAGAGAATATTAGCGATCATTGTGTTGATATCAATTTGCTGTGTAGTAAATTCTCAGGACCCAGCCAGAGAAGCATTTGAAAGCGCAGTAGAGTATAAAAAAAACGGTAGTTATACAGAAGCCCTGGCAGAGTATGATACGGTCCTGAAAATTAGGCCTGAATTTGTAAGCGCTTTAATCAATAGGGCGAATGTTAAGGGCCTGATGCACAATCACAAGGGAGCTATTGAGGATTATGATATTGCAGAGAGCATTGACCCTGGCGAAGCTGAAATCTACTACAACAGGGGTAATTCTAAGCATGAGCTAAAGATGTATTATGAAGCTATAATAGATTTCGACAACGCCATTATTCTAAAAGAACATTTCGATTATTATTTTGCCAGAGGAAATTCAAAAAAGAAACTCACGAAATATGATCAGGCCATTGAAGACTACAGTATAGCAATCAAAATCTACCCTAATTTTGACGAAGCATACTACAATAGAGGAAATGCTTATGGTAAACTTAAAAATTATAAAAAAGCTATTAAAGACTACAGCAAATCAATTGATATCAACCCAGATAAATTGAATGCTTATATGAACAGAGCAAACGCTAAAATCAACTTAAAAGATTACAAAGGCGCTATTACAGATTTTGACTACCACATAAGCAAAAGACCAAATTATGCACTAACCTATAGCAATAGGGGGCTAGCATATGAAGGCTTAGAGAGAAATGATTTGGCACTGGCGGATTACAGCAAAGTGATTGAGCTTGATCCAAAAAATGGTCGCGCATTCTTCAGCCGGGCCGGGGTAAAACGTAAAATGGAAGACAGCAAAGGTGAATGCAAGGATCTTAAGAAGTCTGCGGAGCTAGGCTTCCTTAGGGCCAAATCAATTTATGATAGGGTGTGTAAATAATGCACCCTACTCTTTCCTCGCTCAGAGCTTTCACCCTGTAGGGCCTATATACTACATTAACCGATAGTTGAATCACTATATTAGTACCGTGATGAAACGATACTTCATAGCAGCGCTCTTATTTCTCTTCACTTTTGCGATTCATGCCCAAAATTTTGCCGATAGGTCTTTTTATCTAATCAATTCTTGGTGCTGAGTTGTAACTATACAGCTAAGTTGAGAAACACCTGCTCTCAGCATTCTAATAAAAACACGCTATCTTTATCGCATCATATTAAAACAAACCCTACCATGAAAATTCATACAACAAGACTATTTGTATTAGCATTCTCATTTCTATTGGTTACGAACATAAGCAACGCCCAAACAACCTGGGACGTAGTAGCCAACGCCTTTTCATTTTCTCCGGCTAACATTACAATCATTGTAGGAGACTCAGTACGCTGGACGAATACCTCAGGCAGTCACAATGTAAATGGTACAACAACAACTTATCCATCAAATCCTGAATCATTCGGAAATGCAGTTGCCAGTGCATGGGTGTTTACCTACGGGTTTACCATTGCCGGCACGTATAATTATCAATGTGATGTGCATGTAACCGGCGGAATGACAGGAGTTATAACAGTTCTAGAGCCTGGAGATGCGAGTTGCCATATGGTGGTTGCTCCGGCAGCCGGGAGTACGCTCACACTTAACAGCAGCTACACAGTAACGTTACGTCTGCACAATGACTCCAACACGGTCATAACCAGTATACCCGTTAAGTTTTCCTTGAACGGACCTGGAAATACACCCTTAAATGAAATATGGACTGGCACACTCAACCCCGGCGATTCAGTTGATTATACCTTCACATCACAATTTACCGTTGCAGACACCAGTGACAGCACTGGCTATGGTATAGCCGATATGGCAGGAGACCTCTTCCCACCAAATAATCTGGCAACCGTTGCTTACGTGTTTTCCAATACCAACGGAATTGAGAATGCAGCAGGAAATAGCCAGCTAAACCTAGCGCCGATATATCCCAACCCTGCATCTAATAATTTGAGTCTTGTCATCTCAGGAAACAAAGTTGATGGTGATGCAATAATTAGTTTAATCTCTGTGGAGGGAAAGATCCTAAAAGAGCTGAGCTATTCTAACCTAGCGAACGATCTACAGGTCAATATTGATGTCTCCGATCTTCCAAGCGGACTATATTTTGTAAGCGTAGTAACAGAATCCGGTAGCGCTTACCGAAAGTTTGTGAAGTAGCAAGCTTACTAACTTGGCAATATGTCTGTCGGTAAACTATTGCTCTTTCTTTTTATTCCAGTATATAGTCTGGCGCAAACCGCCAACAAGTCTCAAATTTTAGTGGGAGGCGGCCCTGAGGACATGGTCCTTGATACGATTGCTAACAAAAGGATTCTTATCTCTTGCTCTGAGCGTAGAGATGAAAATACCTTTGATAGCGGCATCTGGGAATACGATTTTAGTTTAGGAAAGGCCAGAAAATTGGAATTGACATTTAAAGAAGACAGGCGCTTTGCACCTCATGGCATTAGTCTTCTGCACGCTGACGGCCAGAGCTATTTATTTGTCATCAACCACGTTAGCAAGAAAGAGAGCGAGGTAATCCGATTCAGAATAACACCAGATACCTTGTTTGAAGAGGTAAGCTTTAAGAATAAGTGTATTTCTCACCCAAATGATTTGTACGCAGTTGGGAGGGACCATTTTTACTTTTCAAATGATAATTTATTCGGTGGCTCACTGGCAAGGTATAAAGAGGGCACGTGTACCATCATATCAAAAGGATATTCTTACGCCAATGGTATTCATGTCATTGGCAAAGTGATTTACCTAAGCACTACAATGGGGAATAGAGTTTATAAACTGGTGGAAAGAGAAGGTAAAACAAAATATAAAAAAGAGAATCTGTATAAAATTAGCGGCGGTGATAACTTCACGATCACAAAAAGGAAAACGCTACTTGTTACGGCGCATCCCAAAATCTTGAAGTTCATTAAACACGCAAAGAAGAAAGAGAATAAGTCACCATCAATGGTCTACGAATTAGACTTAAAAGAGGGGACTTCCAAGGTTGTCTACCAAGATTAAACAGGAGAGGAAATATCAGGATGCTCTACAGCAATAGAATATAAGGGATATCTATATCTGGCTCAGGTTTTTGAACCTTTTATACTAAAGATTCCTATTGCCATTGGTATCAGACAGTAAATACTTATTGGATAAGGATCTTCTGTCTTCCGATAATGCCATCCATACTTTGCAGCTCTAAATAGTACAATCCAGGGGAGAGTTCACCTCTTTTGATGTTTACTGTTCCTGAGTTTATGTTCGCCTCAATACGAACCAACTGGCCAGATACATCATAGATTCCCATCCTTGAAATGATCGCTTGTCCATTTGTGGCTATTGTAGCCATATTGCCAAAAGGATTTGGAAAAACACTGATATCAGATTGGGTATTCACCTGATTTATATTTAAAGCGGCAAACTCAGAAACAGCGTACATATCAACTATGTATTGGTTCGAAAAGTCATTCGCATCGCGGAACACCATTTTCGCATGCCCCTCCCCTTCTGATCCAGCGTCAGAATAAAAGTGCAGCCAGAAATGTTGAGTCGTTCCATCCTTCAACAAGAATGTATATTCCGTACCTTGAGGATTCAGGCATATGTCGGCACAAATAGCAGATTCCCATCCCATATCTAAATTATTCTGATCCCGGATTATTTCAACGAGCACATCGGCCCCAGATGTATTAATCAAATCCGCTTCTACATCAATCATGGTACCCGGATATCCAACAACTGTGTCGTTGGTGGTAAGATTAAAGGTAAAATCACCTGTTGGAGATGACCCACTGCAGGTTATACCAATCAAACTATCGAGGTCACAATATATATCATGTCCATTGGCATTCTTATCAAACCACCCGTGCTTTACAAATACGGTTCCATTAGCATTGATAATATACCCTGTTGCCGGGCCCGGGCCAAAATTCTCCCACCACTCGTTGCATGGTCCATCCATATAAACAGGGAAATTCAGCCCCTCATTTGTTATCAGATCTTGGGCGGCGGCTTTTCTGTCTGCGTAAGTAGCGTGCTGGTTCACTACAATCCCCTCGTTTACATTTGCGCTAACATTTCCAAAAGTTCCTGAATTCGGACTGTAATCATCATCAGGGTGAGCCTCAAGTTGATATATTCCAATAATCGTAACCTGGTTGCTATAGTTCGCATATATATCATTATAGATAGAAACCTTATTCCTCACATAAGGGCAGGTGATATTGAGCGCCACCAGCACAACTGGTTTGCCATAGCCCAGCAAATCAGCCATGTTCATGGAATCTCCATTGAGATCATATAAGGTAAAGTTAGGAATGGTATCACCCGCAAATAATGGATATGAGTCGAATGTCATATCCGGATTAACAGGAATCGGGTAGCCGCACACGGTATCGGCATCATTCGGCAGCGCCCCCACTCCAATTGATGGAAGAAGAATTGCCTGAGCATTGAGAATTGTGGTAGTCGAAATAAGTGCCGATACGATCACCAATAGATAGCAAAGTTTGATAGATTTCATGATACCTTGTTTTAGTTTGTACGCGTTTGACTAGGCTAAACTAAAAAGGTTTAATGCACTTAAAATAGCTTTATGCCAGCTCGCACCTATAGAGCGTATGGTAACCATTTTCAACCTGCACATCCTTTACCACCTTTAGACCAGCCTTTTCCACGCATTGTCGCATATCTTCAGAGTGGTACATTTTGCTATTTCCATTGGCCATGGCTGTAAAATATATCGAAGTTCCATGAAGGCAGTATGCTGGTACAGGATGGCTCTGCCTATCCCAAAACAATTCCATAATATACAGCGCAGAATTCTCATGCATGCTCTTTGAGGCATTGGAGATTATGTGCACAATTTCTTCCTCTGAGAAACAGTCTAAAAACTGACTCATCCAAACAATATCTGCATTTTTCGGGTAAACAGGATCATCAATTAATACGTCCATAACGTGCCCACTTATCCTGTCTGACAAACCAAGTTCATCAATATTCTTTTTGGCTCTATTCCATTGTCCCGCCAAATCAACAATGGTCATTTTAACATCCTTATTGTATTCACAGCAAGCAATTGAGAACTTTCCAGTATTTCCGCCTACATCCAATATCATTTTTGGATTATCTTTAAATATCTCCGGAAATATTTTCTTAAATGCAACATCTGAGTAATAATGATCAAAATCAAACCAACTTTTCTTGATGGGTTCATCCAAAAGTGACAGCCCTTCATAAATTTTTTCCCATGGCCCCAGTTCCTTCAGCCCTGCTGCCTTATTGGTCAGAATAGCCTCCTCAAGATGAAACATGCCCTTGTAACAAACATGGTGCACATAATTCATATTGATTTCTATCTGTTTATCGAGCAACCAAAAATAACCCATCTTACTAATTGTGTAAGTGTTATGAGCCATCAACTTGGTGAGACCAATACTCAAGCTAACTTCCAGCAATACTTTTACTCCGTAGAGCGGAATACTCAATTTATCCGCAATGGTTTCCGGCGTAATCCCTTTCTTTCTACCCGATTTTACCTCCTTCAATATTCCCGTTGAACTCAATACTCGAGCTACCTGGAACATAATAGGATGCCAGGCCAACATATCAGCTTGACTTTTTGCTTCATCTGGGGTTAAATTATCTTCTTCAAAATGTCCGTCGTACATGAATGTGCTTATTATTTAAGCCGCTAAGGTAAAATGTTCTATGATATTCAAGCTGTGTAAAATATAATTTGTCAATCCGACCTCTTATTATTGCATTCCAAATGCTGACTATTTTTTAGCTAGTACGATTAAGTTGAAAACTGCATAATTCTCTTTATCAGATAATAGGCAACCGAATTACTCATATATTCCGTCTTAATACTTGCACGATTAACAGCCTACATTTCAGAATAAAACAATTAAAAAAATACTTATGAAATTCAATCTATTGTTAGCATTCATATTAATTGGAAGCACTGCATTCTCGCAAACGCTAAGTGTATTTGTATCAGCCTCTGGGGAAACCAGCTGTGGAGCCTGTGATGGCACGGCAACCGCTATTGTATTTGGAGGTAGCCCACCATATACCTACCTATGGAATGATCCGGCTAGTCAAACCACATCGATTGCAACGGGCCTATGCCCGGGAAACTACACGGTTTATGTTGTCGATATGATGCTAAATATTGATTCTGCTTCAGCTGACGTTATCGCGGCGGCCAGCACCATGATTCTAAGTAGTTCCTCAACGGATGAATCTAGTTGCGGAGCATGCGACGGAAGTACAGCTGTATCCGTAAGTGGTGGCGTTCCACCTTACACGTTCATTTGGGACGACCCATCAAGTCAATCCGACTCAATAGCCACTGGACTATGTCCTGGAATTTATACAGTAACAGTTATTGATTCAAATTCATGCCAGGACACAATAAGCGCAAGCGTCGGAACTTCAGGCGGTAGTGGCATGACGCTCTCCGTTACAACTATGAACAACACATATTGCATGTTTTCTTGCAACGGTTCAGCATCTGTTAGCGTTACTGGTGGTAATACTCCATTGATGTATGCATGGAATGATCCTGCCAACCAAACAAATTCAACTGCTACAAGTCTTTGCAGCGGTACATATAACATAACAGTTACCGATAGTTTAGGCTGCTCAGAAGTTACTACGGCAACTATTGCTGATTCCTCCGACCTGGCAGCTACCATTTCATTTACCAATGAATCTAGTTGCGGCGCCTGCGATGGAAGTGCCACTGCCAATGTTACCGGCGGAATTCCGCCCTACGGGTATCAATGGAACGACCCACTTAACCAAACAACCGCGATAGCAACTGGCCTCTGCGCTGGAACATATGATGTGATTATTGGAGACTCAAGTACTTGCTTTATTACTGAAAGTGTCACTGTAGGAACGACAGGTGGAAGTGGTATGACACTTACAGCTTCCGGCAATGATGCAAGCTGCGGTGTATGTGACGGCACTGCCTCGGTAAGTGTGGCTGGAGGAGTTTCTCCCCTATCCTACTCTTGGAACACAAATCCAATTCAAACCACTTCGTCAATAACTGGTCTTTGTCCAGGCACTTACGTAGTTACCGTTACCGATTCGAATCTGTGTTCGGAAGATGATACTGTTGTAGTTGGAGGTGGTGTCTCATTCACATTGGCAACAAATGCTGTTAATGAGAGTGCATGTGGTGCAGGAGATGGAGAAGCGTCAGTAACCGTTACTGGTGGCACTGGGCCATTTACATATCTATGGGACGACCCACTTGCCCAGACAACTGATACCGCTTTTGGATTATCAGAAGGCACCTACACCGTAATAGTTACAGATGGAAGCGGCTGTATGGATTCAGCCACAGCAACAGTAATGGAGCCGGGAAATTTGGTCGCTATCATTAGCGGATCCACAAATACTTCTTGTACCGCCTGCGACGGCGACGCAACACTAACAGCTTTTTTAGGTACGCCCCCATACACATATCTTTGGGATGACTCAAATGCACAAACAAACCTAACAGCTACTGGCTTGTGCGCAGGAACATATTCGTTTGTTGTAACTGATGATGCGTCATGTACTGAGACGGGTGAAGTTACAATTGCGCAGGCAGCTGGGCCAACAGCTTTTATTACCAATGTAAATGATGCAACATGTGGGAATTGTGACGGAGTCATAGGATCTTCAGCTTTCGGTGGATCTATTCCGTACACTTATATATGGAATGATCCTCTGGCCCAAAGCACAGATGTCGCCGACAGCTTATGCCCAGGAAATTACACCGTTATAGTTACAGATAATAACGGATGTTCAGATTCAACTTCAGCTGTGGTATCAAACATTGGCGGGCCTACAGCCACTATCTCTTCCACAACTGATGTTAGTTGTAACGGGGGCAACAATGGTAGTGCTACGGTTTCTGCGAATGGAGGTGCAGCACCTTATGTATATCTATGGGATGACCCAGC
>NVRZ01000083.1 GCA_002401055.1 Bacteroidota bacterium | reverse complement strand
ATGCGCCTGGATGATGTGGTCGCGCAGATACGGGGTGAGAAAGGCACCGTTGTCCGCCTCAATGTAATTCCGGTAGACGGCGCCGATGAAGCCAGCGCTACTGTGGTTAGCATTACTCGTGACACAGTTAAACTGGAAGACCAGCTCAGCTATTTTATCGTATTACAAGAGCCCAACAGTGGCGGTGAATTGGTCCTATATGACTTGTTATACAAAGACACACCTGATCATCTTATTGAGGATTCGGCATTTTTCAACATCCCGGATGAACGGGACCGAGCCTTGGAGGCTTATGACAATATGATTATCAAACCAAAGGCTGGAGACATGATTATCTTTGATGGGGGTAGAATTTGGCACAAAGTATCTGAGATAGAGGGTGCACTTGACAGAATAACAATTGGCGGATTTATGGCTTTTTCAAATAATGACAAATCTATCTACTATTGGAGCTGACGAAAAAAATTATCTCTTCGAAGTCAGATACTTTGCCGGAATATTTTTCAAAAATTTGGCAATATCGTTCCCTGATCACTTTACTTGCCTACAGGGAGATCAGCGGTAAATTTAAAAATACTAAAACCGGCTTGCTAACCGTCTTTTTTCAACCTCTGGTTTACGTTTTTGTATATACTGTCTTCTTTGATAACCTCATAAAACTTGATATCAGTATCCCCTACCCGCTCTTCGCGTTTACTGGTGTAATTGGCTGGTTGTTATTCAGCAACGTAGTTATGGGAATTGGCAGCTCTCTTCAGGATTCTCAAAACTTGATCACAAAAGTATATTTCCCCAAAATTATACTTCCGCTTGCCAAAATACTGGTTGGCTTATTTGAATTTTGCGTTTCGCTGATTATTCTTGGCGTTCTAATGGCCATACTCACTCATGGAAGCTTTGGAATCTATACACTTCTCTTCCCACTTTTTGTGCTTTTAAACATCACAGTGGCATTTTCAATTGGAATCTGGATCTCGGCGCTCTCATACAAGCACCGGGACCTCAATCACATCATTCCTCATATCATCGGATTTGGAATTTGGTTTACACCTGTCTTCTACCCGGCAACCCTCATTCCTGATCAGTTTCAGTTTCTTATGTTTATGAACCCCATTGCAGGAATTATCGATTTCTATAGATGGTTTCTGCTAGATTATGACATGCCTTCGCTTCACTACCTGTTTTCATTTATCCCTGTGATTCTACTGCTCATAGCCGGTGTTCTTTATTTTAAAAGGGTGGAAGACAAAGTGGTGGATTACGCTTAAGATGATTAAATTTAAGCCTTAAAGCTTTACAGTCAATATTAATATGAGAACGATTTTTAGAGACCCGATTCATCAGAAAACATTCGACGAGGACGGTTATGTGGTGGTTCCATTTTTTGATGCCGAGCAAATTTCAAAGCTTACGAACCTCTACGATTCTATTTATGATGAGAGTCAAAGTGGCAAATCTGGCTATCATTCTCTCTTTAATATGGATGATAAGGAGCAAGTAGCTAATGCCAATGAGCTAATACAAAATGTTCACCGTGATGGCTTGCAAGAATTACTGATTGACTATAAAATATTGGTGAGCTCATTTTCTATTAAAGAACCTAAGACAGAGGATTATTTACCTCTACATATGGATTGGTCAATCGTCGACGAAACAAAACATATTTCGATGGGAACTTGGTCTCCATTGATTGATGTAGATTTAAAAAATGGAAATTTTGCGGTACTAAAGGGCAGTCATCAGTTCGGATATACAATTCGGGGAAGCCGGGTGTGTTTCATCTATTCAGATGAACCATATCCGAGTATTTTGGGTGCCATTAAGGATAAGTACGAAATAGAATGTGTGGAGATGAAAGCCGGAGACATCTTATTTTTTGATCATCGGCTGGCTCATTTTTCGACCCCTAATTTTTCTGATGAGGTTCGAGTTGCAGCTGCTACCATGCTAATTCCTGAAGAGGCTCAGTCGATACATTATCATGTGCTGGACGACGAATCCATTGAGGTCTTTGAAACGGTGGAAAGTTTTTACATGTCCCATGAACTGAATACCAAACCAACTATAGGAATCAAGAGTATTGGTGTGGCAAGGCGAGATACCGGCGCTGGATTGCAGGAACAAATGAATGACTCGCTGTCAATTGAGATTCCAGGTCTGGAGCAAGGAAGTGATACAGCCTTGAGCCAACACTAGCGCTGCCTGTAGCTACTCTTCCGATGAAAACCAGTATCTTTCAGATCGCATTGAGCAGAATGAACTTCTAATGATTTCCATTTTTAAAGATCATGAGTTACAAAAACGTTTTGAAAAAGACGGTTATGTGACCGTTTCATTTTTAGATGAAGAGACCTTGAAGCCGCTGCGAAAATTCTGCACAAATGAGCTGGATTACTCAGGTAAGGGCTTTTATCATGTTTTTCTGGATAATGATCTCGCGCTTAGAAATAAGGTAATCCGAAAAATAAAAGAACGATTTGAAGAGCCTATGCAAGGAATTTTTCAAGAATCAACGTTTATCTACGGAAGCTTTACCATTAAAGAGCCCGGGCCTTCTGGCGTAAAAGGTTCTCATCAAGACTGGAGCTTGAGTGATGAATCAAAATATCCTTCAATGACGCTCTGGTGCCCATTGGTGGATGTTGACTATGAAAATGGCTGTTTGGGCGTACTGAAAGGAAGTCATAAGCTGACGGCCAATATTCGAGGGGTAAATATTTCTAGCGAGTATGAAGATATTGCTCCCTTTATTGAAGAGAACCATTTAACATACGTACCAATGAAGGCTGGAGAGGCAATCATATTTGATTCCCGGCTTATTCACTTTTCTCCTGAGAATAGAAGCCCAAATGCTCGGCTAGTCGCTGCTTGCGTATTCGTTCCGCAGGCAAATCCCTCCCTCCGGATGTATTATAGAGATTCTGATAAGAACCCATCAAAACTTGAGATTTTTGAAGTTAATGCGGAATACCTGAGTACGCGAGACTATTTTGACATAAGCCGTCCAGAGAATCTGAAGATTATTGGCGAGATTGACTATGATTTTAAAATGCTCACCAAAGATGATCTGAGACGCTTTGTCGCGGAAAGAAATGAGTCTCCTTCCAAGATAAATGGAAATGGGAATATTGAATTTGCACTGAGTGTTTCAGATCTTTCCAAAAAATATACCATTGATGGCAGTCAGAATCAAGGAAAATGGGCTCTTGAAAAAGTTTCCTTTGGTTTGGAGAGGGGAGACGTATTGGGATTATTCGGTCCAAATGGTTCAGGTAAATCCACATTATTAAAAGTGCTCAGTGAAGTAACCAAACCAACCAGTGGCCAGATAGAATACTACGGTAAGCTAATGGCCATACTGGAGTTAGGTACTGGATTTCATCCTGACCTGACGGGAAGCGAAAACATTTATTTCAACGGACGTTTACTGGGAATAAGCAAACGGGAAATTCAATCCCGATTTGATGAAATTGTTGCCTTTAGCGGAATTGGAAACTATGTCAATAACCCGGTTAAGTATTACTCTTCAGGGATGTATGCACGGCTTGCGTTTTCGGTGTTCGCCCACATGGAACCTGACATTTTACTACTGGATGAAATTTTTTCCACTGGCGATGAAGAATTCAGGGAAAAGTCTTCTCAGAAAATTCTTGAAATGGCACAAAGAGGAACTACAATTATCCTGGTTTCTCATAATATGGATGAGCTGTTTACGGTTTGTAACAGATATGCTTTGATGGAAGATGGCATTCTATCGGATCTGGGCAGATCTACAGCACCTGTTTATGAATACTTGAAAAACGTGCTGCTGAGCAGGAACCACACAGAAGGCGATAATACCTCTGAACCGCAAAACATGCTGAACATGCGTGCAAAAGAATGGGATAAAACCCATGAAATCAATGCGAGTAATGAACAGATTCAAATCAGTAGGTTATCGGTAAGTGCATCCACAATGGCAATTGAAGAAGAAATACTTGTAGATAATGAAATAACGGTAGAGCTGGAATACAATGTATTAGACAACAATCACAGTTATCAGATTGCATTTGCTTTTCTCGACATCTTCAATCATGAACTTTTTGGAGACTCAACCTCATTTCATGATGGGATTGAGGTAGGCGAAAACGCTGGACATCATAAGTTAACCTGGAAAATACCTGCCAATCTGCTCAGCGCAGGAACGTATAAACTGAACTTGCGTATAAAATGCGGCCATAAAATAATTTTGAAAATAAACGAGGTAGTCCAATTTGAAATCATTGAGAATAATCCCACCGATCATGAACCCAACTATCGCTATCCAATTAAGATTCCTTCTACGCTGGTAATTGAGCAGGTCAAATAGAGATTTCTTCTCTGCGCTGGACGCATCGAACCTCAACATCACTACCCCCAAATAATAATCTTTTCCTCATTGCGTGAAAAAGTAGCAAATCCGCCAATCGTTATCCTGTCCACGCTTCCTCCTATGTCTTTTACTCGGTGCCAAATTCGCCCTCCAGCAAATAAAATCATATCACCCGCTTGTGGAGCAATATGCATTTTCTGTAGATTATCCAACACTTCGTCCCGCTCTTCATTACCCAGCTGTTCCTGGTTCGATATAGACTCAGGGCTCTCCGGCCACAACAAGTCGAACAGGACCAACTCACCCCCAGATTCAGGCTGTTCAAGAAGAAGGAAATAACTCAACTGCCCTTCTAGTTTGGCCATACTATCCAAAAGCTGAATTTCTGGCATCTTATAATTGAAATCATTTCCCACATGTGATCCAATAGCACCCTTATAAGGCTTACAAACCCTCACGCTAGAGGGTATGAACGTCAGTCCCTCATCATTTTTTGGAACATATACTTCTACGCCTTCAGCAACCGCATGGATTGTTTGCATGATCCTTTTTTCAATATCAAATCCGAATACGTTCCTCAGATCTTCTCTGAAGACTCCCGACAAAGAAAAATAATCACCTAGCTCAAGCTTTTGAAAGTTTCCATCTGATCGATTTACCTTTTTCCCATAAAACTCCCCGAAGGGCATGGGCGTTTTAACTTTGGTATGCCAGCTGGTGAAGTTTTTGCTAAATGTCTGAAGTTCCTTTTGTGACATTACATTTTTAATCAGAAATCCATCGAGATTACCTTCAAAAATTTCTCTAAACCCTTGAGGGCATGTGCCGAGCTGATCAACCTCGATCTTCTTCCACTTATACAAACCACTTAAATCCTCCACATCGGGATATTTCATGCTCTTTTGACTCGAAGAATCTACCTTCATGGTAAAGCCTTTTCAGAGGTGATTCAAAATTATGTTATTTTAGACGTTAGCGGAGTTAAATTCGAAAAATCCGAATAAAATGAGGCAAATTTTTAGAGATCGTCAGCTAAACCATGATTTTGACCGAGATGGTTACGCAATCGTTCCGATGCTAGACGAAACTGACGTTGAGCAGCTTCGAGATTTATATAACTCCAACACAAATCGTGAGTTCGGTGAGGGTTTTCATACCTCATTTCTTTCTAAGGACGTTGATTTCAAGAAACTCGTTTACCAGAAATTCGCCGAATTATTTAACAACAAACTAAACGAATGTCTTAACGATTACCGAGTACTATTTACACACTACCTTATCAAGGAGCCGAATACACATTTTCATTTTGATCTGCATGTTGACGCAACAACTGTAGATGAATCCAGGCACACTGCCGTTACAATCTGGTGTGCATTGGAAGACATAAACGAGCACAATGGCGGCATATTTGTCTGGAAATCGGGCCACAAGTTTATCAATGGATATAGAACTGTGTCCGTTCACAATCCTGTCGCAGAAAATATCCGTGATTTGGTAAAGGAGCGTGGGAATGAGTCTAGCATTGTTTTAAAAAAGGGAGAGGCCATTATCATGGATCAAAAACTTCCGCATGGCTCTATGCCGAATGTAACCGGCAACAGAAGAATTGCCGCGGGATTGCACCTTGTCCCTAAAGATGCAGAATGCATTATGTGCTTCGAAGACAAAGACCACAATATGTCAGTATACAAAATCATCGATGATGATTTCTACCTCAATGGATTTGCAGGAGAAGACTCCAAAGAATCTTCCAAACTGGAATTTAAAAGTTTTGAAATGAACAATTGGAGCATTACCTCTTTTGAGGATATAAATGAATCCAATCCCAATGTGCATGCGGAGAACATTTCATGACATATCGCTGCAAAGCAAATTTGAAGATGACGGCTACGTTATCGTTTCCTTTCTCACAAGTGAAGAGGCTGAGAAACTTTCGTCCTTTTATACAAACAATACAAGTGCAAAAAATTCTGAGGGACTTCACAGCAGCATACTCAGTGACGATATTGAGTTCAAGAAACAAACCTTCGAAAAAATTTATTCGGCATTTGAATTACAAGCGTCGAAATATGTAATCGACCATGACGCGGTGTTGGCACAGTTCCTGGTAAAGGAGGCATTTACTCCTGAGAAGTTTGATCTCCACCTGGACCCTGCCTTAACAGATGAAACAAAATACGCGGCAATCAGCATCTGGTGCGCATTGGACGATATAACTTCTGATAACGGAGCGATGTTCATCCAACGAACCGGGCATAAACATGTAAATTTTGTCCGGGCTTCCGGCCCACCGATCTATTTTCCTGAACAGTTTCAAGGTAATGAAGAGATAGAAATAATAGAGCTCAAAGCAGGACAAGCATTAATTGCAAATCAAAAAGTTCCTCATGGTTCTATGCCCAATAATTCAAATAAGCCCCGAGTCGCAGCGAATTTACGGTTGATCCCAAAGGAGGCTGACAATATGTTCTATTTTAAAGAAGCCAATGGTGATCTATCGGCTTACAAGGTGCGGGCAGACTACTATAAGGAAGAATATACTAAGGAGCCCGGAGGAAGACCAAAACACGAAAGCTTAATTGAGCATATAAAAAGGAAATCTATCACAGGCGGAATCAAAAAAATGCACGAATCACTGGAGAAGCGTTAATCTCATATTTACAGCCCTTGATCAACGAAACTAAAAATCCCATTCCCTTTTGTGTGCCGACAATTACGGGTAAAGAGCGATCATTTATAGATGGACTTCTGGATGACCCTTCTAGCTTAACACAAGGGGCTTACAATTCAAAAGTTGAAGCGTGGTTCCAAAAGATGAATCCGAAGGGGATCACCAAAACTACCAAATCATGTACTCAGGCTCTAGAACTCACTGCGCAACTGCTAGGCATTGAAAAAGGTGATGAAGTAATTATGGCTTCATTCACGCATGTGTCAACAGCCAACGCATTTGTGTTGCGTGGCGCAACTCCCGTTTTTATCGACATCAACCCCAATACAATGAATATTGATGCATCGTTAATTGAACATGGCATTACAGAAAAAACAAAGGCTGTGGTGGTTATGCATTATGGAGGCGTAGCCTGCGAAATGGATGCGATTGTGGAAATATGCAAAAAGCACAATATACCTCTAGTAGAAGATAATGCACATGGGATTATGGCCACCTATCGGGGTATGCCTTTGGGTTCGTTCGGAGATATTTCATGTATTAGTTTTGACCATCAAAAGAACATCACTTGCAATCAGGGAGGTTCCATAAGCATCAACAATAAATCTCTCCTTGCTAAATTTGAATCCATCTATGATTTAGGGACTGATAAAGCCAATTTCCTGCGTGGTGAGATTGAGAATTATGAGTGGCAGAGTACCGGTTCAAATCATCAAATGTCTGAACTGAGTGCAGCATTTCTTTATGCGCAGCTTGAGGAAGCTGACATGCTAACTAAACAGCGGTTACTGAGTTGGAATCTTTACCATGATTTATTGAAAGAGTTAGTTATACGTGAATGTATTGCATTGCCCTATATTCCTGAATATTGTAAGCACAACGGACATATTTTTTACATTAAAACCAATAATGCACCGAAACGGGATGAATTAATCGCATTTCTTAAAACCCATGAAATCACAGCTCTTTTTCACTATACTCCTCTTCACAGCAGTGAGTTTGGGAAAAAGGCGGGCAGGATATCGGGCTCTGATTTACATACAAAAAACGAAAGCGAGAAGTTGATCCGCTTGCCGCTGTACCACGAAATAACCCAAGAGCAGATTGAATTCATTGTAGATAAAATCAAGTTGTTTTACAGTTAATTGCCCTCTCACTGAAATGCTTCGTACCCCCACTCTATTTATATTCTCACTCGCTCTCACTCAGCTTAGTTGTGAGCAAATAGTAAGGAAAGAAACCGGCAACACGCTCTTCCAACTGCTTTCAGCAGAGACAACCCAAATTAACTTTAGAAACGACGTTAACGATCTTGGTGAATTCAACCTATATGAATATTTGTACATATATAATGGTGGTGGTGTTGCTTTGGGTGATATTAATAATGACGGGCTAACCGATGTTTTTCTTTCAGGCAACCAGAGGCAAAGTCGTCTCTACCTGAACCTGGGTGATTTTCATTTTGAAGACATCACCGACGAAGCGGGCATTACTGATGGGGAGGGCTGGGTGACCGGTGTTTGCATGGCAGATGTGAATGGAGATGGATTTCTTGATATCTATCTCTGCAAATCAGGATCTGCACAAATGGAGAACCGAAAAAATCTGTTGTTCATCAATGATGGAAACCTTGGCTTTACGGAGAAGGGGGAAGAATACAATTTGGATGACAATGGCCCAACGACTCACGCCAACTTTTTCGACTTTGATAATGACGGTGATTTGGACGTTTACATCCTAAACCATCCTGATCAATTCGACAAGGTAACTGATATTCATTTCCAATTATCAAAACAGGCAGACTCCACTACATCGGACAAGCTCATGGAAAACAGGAACAATGTGTTTGTGGATGTAACTGAGGAAATGGGATTAAAATATGAAAATGGCTTCGGTCTTAGCGTAAGCATTGCGGATGTGAACAAAGACGGCTGGCTAGATATTTATGTAGCCAACGACTTCCTTATTCCCGATTACTTCTATGTAAATCAAGGAGGTGAGAATTTTACCGATCAAAGAGCCAAGTACTTCAACAAAACCTCTCTGTTTTCAATGGGCTCTGAATTCTCTGATATCAATAATGACGGGTACACAGATTTGATCGTGGCAGATATGGATCCCGAAGGGCACTTTAGAAGAAAAAATAATGGCATTGACTTAACGATTGAGTTCTATATCCAACAACAGAAACTGCTCCAGTCTAAACAGTTTAGCAGAAACATGTTACAAATTCAAAATATGGACGGCTCTTTCAGCGAAATTGGAGAATTTTCAGGCGTTGCCAGAACCGATTGGAGTTGGAGTACCCTGTTCTTTGACTGCGACAATGACGGCTGGAAAGATCTGCTTATTACCAACGGAACAAAGAGAGATCTACACGACCTCGATTATATGAACCTTGAATTTGGAAACCAGGTATTTTACGATATCAAATATCAACACAACGCACAAGAATTGATTGAAAACATGCCCAGTACCCCATTGATGAATTACATCTATAAAAACGATGGGGAGCTGAAGTTTGAACAAATGATGGAAGATTGGGGTTTGACTCAGTACGCTAATAGCCAAGGCGCAGCTTTTGCCGATCTCAACAATGATGGCTACCTGGATTTTGTGCTGAACAATACGGACACCATCGCCTTTATTTATAAAAACAGGGGTAAGGAGTTAATCACTGGCAGAAATTATTTACATATACGTCTGATAGGCGAAGGGAAAAACACATTTGGACTTGGAGCCAAATTACACTTGTACCATGACCAACAATATCAGTTCCAAGAGTTGACCAATGCACGTGGATTTCAGTCAAGTTCTGATCCTAGTTTTCATTTTGGCCTCGGCAAATCCAATGCTGTAGACAGCCTAAAAGTTGAGTGGATTGGAGGTAAAACTCAGGTGATTTATGCTCTCAAAGCAAATCAAATATTAACTCTCCGGCAAACCGAAGCCAAGAGTACTGACACTCAGGCAAAAGATCTAAATCAGCAGGCGCTGTTTACAGAAATCTCTTTAAGGCTTGATCCAATTTTTGTACATCAAGAGTCTTCCTTTTTCGACTTTAAGCGGGACCGCCTCATCCCTCACCAGCTTTCTAGGGAGGGCCCAAGAATAGCAGTGGCTGATGTGAACGGAGATGGCACGGAAGATTTTTATATTGCTGGAGCCGCAGGACAGGCCGGATGCTTATATCTCCAAAGTCAAAAGGGCGATTTTAAACTGGCAATAAATCAGACTTTTGAGGCCCACAAAAACTTTGAAGACATGGGTGTTCTGTTCTTTGATGCGAATAATGATGGGGCGGTTGACCTCTACATTACCAGTGGAAGTAACGAATTTGAGGCCAGTTCAGCCAGTCTGCAAGACCGTCTATATCTGAATGACGGTCAGGGAAATTTCGAATACGCAAAGGAACTCCTTCCGGAAATGATTACAAGCAGTTCTGTTGCAGTAGCGGCAGATTTTGATGGGGACAATGATTTGGATCTCTTTGTAGGCGGAAGATTGATTCCAGGAGAATACCCTCTTGCACCCAGAAGCTATCTGCTAAGGAATGACAATGGAAAATTTACAGATGTAACCCATGAATTTTCTCCCGGCATTGAAAATATAGGCATGGTTACCGACGCACTTTGGGCAGATATAAATGACGATAATACGCCCGACCTGATAGTAGTGGGGGAATGGATGCCGATTAGCATACTTAAGAACGTTGATGGAAGACTCATTAACACAACCAAAGGCTCGGGATTGGAACAGAGCAATGGCTGGTGGTATTGCATCGAAAAAGGCGATTTTGACAAGGATGGCGATATGGATTTTGTTGTAGGCAATTTTGGGATGAACTCCATCTTAAAATGCTCCACAGACGAACCAGTTACCAT